>NZ_CAKKLI010000007.1:0-155651 GCF_918697855.1 Paenibacillus sp. CECT 9249
TGGTAAAAACTCGATTTTTGAACTGGGTTTAGTTTGGTGTTGTCTTTTTTCCTGACTCATTGACCTGTTCCTTAAAGTAAATTTCCAATTCTCATGAATCAGGGGCTTGACATCTTACCGCTGGACTATTGTTTGTAAAGCGTAGCTTCCTGGTAACAACGTATGTAACAAAACTTGCTCCGGATGCATCTGCTCGATTTTTTCATCATTTGGGTCTCCTTCGATCCAACAGCCATCTGTTCATTGGATTTCATCCAACCAAAAAGACGAATTGTGATGTACGTATCTAGTTCTATTGGAAAACCTCCAATCATTTGGAACAGAATCGGGCAAATATGCCGTAATACGTGCAAATCCATTGGACGAAATCCAACCACACTATGCGAATTAGTTCAAATTCTGGAATCTCATTGGAAGAAATCCAATCTCCTCAGGGGAGCCTATCGCTCAGCAGAAACTCAACTTTCCATCTCTCACCGAGTGGAAGCCCAGTCCCCATCTATGGCATAGACTAAACAGAGCCTGCATCTCCTGCATAGCGGAAACCTGCCCTTAGCGTGCTCCGTATGCACCTGCTCAACTTCTTCCACTTTCGGGCCTACCTCGATCCAACAACCACTTTGTTCATTGGATTTCATCCAACCAAAAAGACGAATTGTTATGTACGTATCTAGTTCTATTGGAAAACCTCCAATCATTTGGAACAGAATCGGGCAAATATGCGGTAATACGTGCAAATCCATTGGACGAAATCCAACCACACTATGCGAATTAGTTCAAATTCTGGAATCTCATTGGAAGAAATCCAATCTCCTCAGGGGAGCCTATCGCTCAGCAGAAACTCAACTTTACATCTCTCACAGAGTGGAAGCCCAGTCCCCATCTATGGCATAGACTAAACAGAGCCTGCATCTCCTGCATAGCGGAAACCTGCCCTTAGCGTGCTCCGTATGCACCTGCTCAACTTCTTCAACATTCGGGTCTACTTCGATCCAACAGTCATCTGTTCATTGGATTTCATCCAACCAAAAAGACGAATTGTGATGTACGTATTTGATTTTATTGGAAAACGTCCAATCGTTTACAACAGAATCGGGTAAAAATGCGGTACTGCGTGCAAATCCATTGGACGAAATCCAACCACCTCTGCGAATTAGATCAAATTATGGAAATCCCATTGGAAGAAATCCAATCGCACAGAGGATCTTGTCGCACAGGAAGATCTTATCTCCTCAGCAGCCTATCGCTCAGAGGAAACTCAACTTTCCATCCCCGCACAACGAAAAACTAACCTTCATCCCCCCCACATAGCGGAATCCCAGCCTCTTTCCCTCCCCCGTTCAACGGGAGCACAAGCCTTCTTGCATAGGGGAACCTAAGCGCTCCTACCTTCGTTTTCAAGCATAAAAAACTAGCATCACCTCCACCCTTAAGCGCGCCTCTTCATACGTTCGTTTCCTTCGAAAACGGAAATTGTCCCCGAAAGAAAAAGACCCCCTCGTAAGGAGGGGGCGCTTTTCGCGGTCATCGCTGCGAGTTGCGATGAGTGAGCAGTCTGCGGTACCATGGTTGATCAATGCCGTCTTCGCGAATACGAACCCCATTCCAGGTCACCATCTTGAATGACGCTTCTTTTTTTTCCGTCTTGGCCTGGTCCAGTTGTCTGAATCGTTCGTCTAGTTGTCCCTGATCGAAATGGAAACTCAGCAAATCCTTCAACGAACCCTCCTCCTTATAACCGGATCGTAGAAAAAAAAGAACGCAAACCGGGAGCCTAATTCCACAGCTTGCGTGCTTCGCAACAAGTAAATATTGTTTAAGTTACTTGTTATATTACCAGATACTAAGTCTAAAGTCTATAAGAATATCGTCACATGTCATAAAATTGTCACATTTTGTTGAAACCCGGTACACTCCACCATTGCGAAACTTCATGACCTTACTCAGCCAGACCATGCCTCAAACTAGCACCTGCTTCAGGCCGGACCATACTTTTAGCCGGAGACGGTGAGAGCAGTCGAATGACGCTCCGCTTTGGCACACCGTACGCCCCGCTCATCAAACATACGGATTGTTGGCGCGCTCATAGCCGATCGTCGTCCGCGGACCGTGTCCGGGATAGACTTTCACGTCGTCGCTCAGGGCGAACAGCTTGTTATGTATGGAATCGTACAAATCAGTCTCTCGCCCTCCCGGCAAATCCGTACGTCCGACGGACATGCGGAACAGCACGTCGCCCGAGAACAAATCGTTCCCGCATAGGAAGCTGACGCTGCCCGGCGAATGGCCCGGCGTATGCATGACGGCAAACGTATGCCCGATCAGTTGCAACGTTTGCCTGTCGTCCAGCGCGTATTCGGCCGGATCGGTCGTTAACGGCGGTGACACTTGCGGCCACATGACCGATCCGTTCAGCTTCGGATTCGTCAGCCATTCCGCTTCCAAGTCGTGAATGTAGACCGGGCAGCCTTTCAGCTTGCGGACTTCGTCCACGCCGCCCATATGGTCGAAATGTGCGTGCGTCAGCAAGATCGCCTCTACTTCGATATCTTGAATGCGGCGGATTAACGCCGCGGGATTCATGCCCGGATCGATGACAATCGCTTTGTTCCGCTCCGGGTTCAATATTAAGTATGCATTCGTCTCGAGCGGTCCCAAGGAAAATGATTCGATCGTCAGCATACGTTACACCCCTGCCAGCAGTTCGCGAAGCTCTTGAATGATAACGGTTTGGTATCCCGTGCCTTCCCCGTATTTTTCGATCATCCGCTGACGGGCCACCTGGATGTTGTCGTTATAATCGGGCGCCTCCCGATCCGGATTCTCTTGCTTAAATTTGATCATGATCTCCTGCACTTCTTGCGGACGCGGTCCCCATTGGCCGAGCACGTAACCGCCCGTATCCGCAATAATGACGATCGGCACCGAACGGCCCCCCATCGTCAGGAATTGATCCATGAAATCCAAATGTTCTTCAAGAATGAACACTTCTGTCGGAATCCCCGCCGTTTTCATCGCGTGGAAAACGACCGGAACGTTGCGCACAACGTCGCCGCACCAATCCGCCATGAGGATCAAGCAACGCAAATCGTCGCGGTTGTTCAAGGATTCGAAAAACTCGCGGTCCTCCTCGTTTTGCCATGCGAACTGCTCGTGCCACGATAGAAACGTTTCTTTATTTTTTTGCATTCCATCGATAAACTGCTGTGGGCTGATACCCTTACCGAATTGATGCGATACGTTTTTACTCATCCTTATTCCCTCTCTTTCGTTGGTTCTTCGTAAATTTAATGACAAAATAAACGATCAACAGCGCAAGCGCGATTAAAATCGCAGGCTGTACATAAGGCGCCGCCTTCTCATGTATTTTATCCCATTGATCGCCAAGTTTCCAGCCGAGGTATACGAACAACAAAGACCACGGTATGGAAGCGAGAAGCGTCAGAATCGTAAATAATCCCAGCGGCATGCGCGTAATTCCCGCCGGAATCGAGATGACTTGTCTCATTACGGGAACGAACCGGGCCGTAAAGACGATTCCCGCCCCGTATTTTTCAAACCATCGCTCGGACAGATCCAGATGCTTCGGCTTGATTTTCAAATATTTCCCGAATTTCTCCAGAAACGGTCTTCCTCCGAAGCGGCCGATCGCATATAAAATCCATTGCTGGGCGACGGCCCCGATCGTACCGAATATAACAGCGCCGATAAAGCTGATTTGCCCGGTAGATACGAGGTATCCTCCATACGCCAGAACGATTTCGCTCGGAATCACTTCCAGCATTAGCCCGAGCACGATGCCGAAATAGCCCAGGCTTTGAACCCATTGAAACAATTGATCGATGATTTGGTGGATCAAATCCATTCCCGCTCTCTACCTCTCCTATAACGTATATGATTTCATTGTATTCTATCATACTTTGGGACATTCCTTCCATCGGAAGCCGCTGCGGGACGAGAAGTACAAGTCATGTCCTGACAAGCATTCGCATATCAATAAAGTAAAAATATGAATGAGGTGAGACGGTTGTCTAAAGTACTCATTATCGGCAAAAAAACAAATTCAATGGTTCGCCGTCGCGATGCTGGTGCTCATGGTTACGATCGCGTTTCTTCGTTGGGAGCAATCCCGTCCGGCTTCGACTCCGGTCGTGGAAGAGAGAGTTCTTCACATGGTGACGGGCGAATTCAAAACGAAGACGGCAAGCGGAGAAGAAATCGAAGTATACCGTTTCGACCCCGGCACCGTATTCGCGAACGAAGGAGAACATGTGAAGCTGAGCATATTCGGCGTGAACGGAGCTACCCATTCCTTCGTCATCGAAGGCTTGAACATACGCGGCGAAGTGCATAAAGGGAAGGAAACCGTCGTCGAATTTACAGCGAAGGAAGGCATTTACCGCATCGTTTGCCTGACGCATCCGGGCGGTTCCGGTCAAGCTCATGCCCATGACGGCAAACAAGCGTCGGTACAAACGCCGCCGATGATCGGCTATATCGTTGTCGACTAAATAACGCGGCCGTCGCTCATACGCCCCTGTCTGCATACATTGGATGGTAGAGGAGGCGGTGGGCATGGCATTTTCAAAGACGGAAAAGCATAACGAGAACCTTCCGACGGCGCGGAAAATCCGCCGGGCTTGCAACAAAGAACTGTATCGCACGGTCAAACGGCTAAAAATATGGATCGCTCCGGATCTCGTCCGGCAAGGCGAAGAAATGTATTACAAAAAGGTCATCGGGAATCTGGTCTGGATCGGGGAAAATAGCAGCAACCGCAAAGTGCTGGCGGATTGGTGGCATGACGAGGTGAGCGAGCCGCTGGCAGCGTTATGGGGCGTCGATCGCGAGCAGTTGTCGCAAGCGTTCCGTGAGGCGTTCGGAGGATAGGCAAGCGGAAATCGTTTTGAACGATAGTCCTTAATGAAGAGCAGCATTAGCTTTGCGCACATTAAACCTTCTAGCTGCAGCGCCATGAAAATATAGCGGATTTCCAAGGTCTTATTTTTCAAATTCAAGTCGATTTTTTGGAATTAACGGATTTTCGAACCGTTAACATGTCGCGATCTGCCTGAGAATCCTTGGTTTTGGGCAGTTTCGACAAAAATAAAGCCCTCAAAATCCGCTAATCCCGCCAAAACAGCATTATTTGATCAAATAAGGCCTCCAAAGTCCTTTAACTTTAGCTCATCTCTATCGGAATCAACGGCTTGGAACGCAGTGCAGTAAAATATTCAACGCAACGCTAATGGCAGAGCAGCCTGTATCGCGAAGCAAAGCTTCGCATACAGGCTTTATTCATGCGCCCTATCGGTTATTTGCCGCAAATTTGCGGCAGCCCGGCGCGCTTCCGGCCTCAAAACGAATTTGCGGCCGGTTGCATGCGGGGCCAAATTCGCATATTGCCGATAAGCTTCTTCATAATTGCGGTACAGGCCAAGCGCGCCCTGCGCCGTACGGAACGCCTGCTGCGCCTTCCCTTCGGCTGCCTGGCGAAAAGCAAGCCGCTCAAGCATTTGCAGCGCCTGAACTTGTTTGTCCGCATCGAACCGGTCGTATATGAGGGCGCGCCGCAAATAATAAACGGCGGCGTCTCCATCCTGTTCGCGGACATAGGCGGAACCGAGCTCCCAATTCAGTTTGCGGTCGTAAGGATCGTATTGCAATCCGCGCCGCAAAACGGTTACGGCCTGATCCGCGGGCAAGTGCTGCGCGAGAACGATCCGCGGCTCGCTCCAGTACGGATTCCAACGCAGCGCCGTTTCAAGCGGCAAACCGGCATGCGCGCTCCAAGCCGCCGCGGCAAACCGCACGGAATACGCTCCGGCCATGCAAATAGACAGCATCAGGACGACAGGAAATACATAGCGCAATGCATACTTTGCCTCAAAACGATGACGGACGCCCCTCCCGGCCGCTTCGTTCGAACGCAATCCCATTACGATCAAATAGCAGATCATCAGTCCGACAAAACCGAAGGACAGGTCGAAGTCAACCGCACTGTGCCCGAACAGGACGAGCAGAGGGGGCAGGAACGCGCGGTTCGTTTGCCAAATTCGCCATAAGCATATGGCGATAAGCGCGATAAACGGAACGAAGCCAAGCGCGCCTAAATCGAGCAATATTTCCAAATAGCCGCTATGCACTTCGCTGCCGACGTAAGGCTCGCTTCGATATTGGCGGAACAGCGCGCCCCAACTGCCGCCGCCGAAACCGTAGACAGGCGAATCGCGAAATATGCGGAGCGCATCCGCATAAAACAGGCCGCGTGCGCCTACGGTAGCGAAGTTGCCGGTTAGACGGCCGTGAGCGGCGCCTAATACGAACGCCAAGCACGCAGCGAAGCTCGCCGTAATGGCGATCCAGGAAACGGCGATCGCAAAGTAACGTCGTTCCGTCTGCGCACGGTGATTCATTCGCCATAGTACCTTTCCGAGCAGAAGGGCGGCCGCCCATAACGCAACAAAGGCGATACATGCGAAAACCGGCTGTTCTTGACGGACGGCATACGCAAGCATGAGACGGTAAGCGCCGGCGGCAAAGCCGCCATACACGGCGGCGTATACCGCGAAAGCGAGCGTGCGTCCGCGCCCCGCGCATACGAGCCCGGCAACCAGGCCGGCCGCGAGCGCCAACCATGCGCCGCGCGATTCCGTCAGCAGCAGCGAGGCAAGCTGCGGCATCACCGGCAGCGATGCGAGCAGAAACGCTCCCTGCGTCCGGGCGCGCACGGCCGCGATGAGCTGATAAAGCGCAAACGCCCCCATAACGGCGCCGAACGTATTGGCATATTGGAAGAAGCCGGCCAGACGAACGCCCGCCGCCGACAATTGCTCGTCCTCCGTTACCATAAGCAGTTCCGGAAAATGGAATAGGCCGAAAAAGCCGGCCAACGCCCCCAATCCGAGAAAAACGCCTATCGATTGAAACGCGTAATGATAGGGCATCATGTCGTCCCTCTTCCGCGCAATGGCGGCGAACAGCATCAAAAAACTGCCGTATGCGCACCAGCGCAGCATTTGGTCGATCGTCCCCTTCACCGATGCCGCTCCGAGCATAAGCGGAATGGCATACAGCAAACCGATCGCGAAAGGAGCGCACGCCCATCCGGGGATATCGGGCGATCTCCGCGACAGGAGGCGATATGCGATGAATGCGGCGGCTAACAGAAACAAGGCGATCTGAAACGGATAGAACGATTCGTCGAAGAACAGCCCCGAGCGGAAAGCGCCCGCCATGCCAACGATAGCGAATACGGCCGCCCCTCCCCATCCCGCCATCGATCTTAAAGTAACATTATTTTCCCCTTTCGTATTGAATTCGGTCACTTGAATTCGCGCTGCTTCAACAGTTCGCCTCTGAACTTCGCGTGGTTCTCAATCTGTTGCTTCAGGATGAAGGCCCGCAGGTTGCGGATATGCTCCGGGCTCAAACCGATAAATTCCGCGCCGTAATAGTTGCCCTCTTCCCAGTATTCTTCGCGTACTACCCTCAATTCGCAAGGAAGCGGAAATCCGAGTTCCAGGCTGCCGTGCAATGTCGTGCCGATGCGGAAAGTGTTCTTCGTATCGAAAACGATGCCGACCCCTTGCAAAGAAATATTTTTGAGCGCGAAAGGAAGCTCCTCCTCGTAATATCGAACGTTCCCGTTTGCCACCACCGTATGTATGGACCCCGTCTGTTTCGTGTCCACGCGCGGAGACTGTCGTTTGTCTTCGAATTGCAGCTGATGGCTCGGCGGATGAAGAACCATGATCGACCCTTCGTATTTGCCGATGACTGTCGTTTGCAGCACATGGATCCCGGCCGGGGAGTATATCGTAATTTTTACCGGCTCGCCCAATTGGAAATCTTTATATTCCGAGATTTCAATTTCCAGAAGATCGCCCTCGCTATGCATCAATATGCCGGTAGATACATAGTCCTTTCGTTCTACAACCGTCCTGCTGTGAATAAGTACTTTGGAATTGACGGATGGTCTGTCGCTTCCATATAAACCGTTTGGATTTGCGTTTGCTCCAGCCAAGGCATGCCTTGCCTCCTCTATCGAAATTTGTCTCCATGGTGTCGAACATGCTGTTTGACAAGTGCTTCTATTTTACCACATTCAACTTTTCCCCAACAATAATTAGGATGAAAGAACGTCAGGTTGGGATGGGCAAAAGGTCTTGGCATACTCTCTCCAGGTACGGCGCAATGTGCAGCGTGTCGCGGAACGCGGCATATTCCGCATAGGCGGCCGACCGGCTCTCCCGATCCGCGGAGGCGGATTTGACCGCGCGAATCATAATATTTTTGGGCGTATGCTCCAAATCGATAAATTCGAGGAGCTGCGTCTTGTAGCCCATAACGTCAAGCAATTTGGCGCGGACGGCGTCGGTCGCGAGCGCCGCGAATCGCTCCTTCAAAATACCGTGCGACAGCAGCGGCTCCAACTGCGGATTGGATACTTGCCGATAAAGCTCGTGCTGGCAGCATGGAACCGACATAATGACGCCCGCGTTCCAGCGAACCGCTTTTTCAAGCGCCGCATCGGTCGCGATATCGCAAGCATGCAGCGTGACGACCATATCGACCTGCTCCAGTTCGTCGTACTCGGCGATATCGCCGATCAGAAACCGCAGACGATCGTATCCGAGCCGCTCCGCAAGCTGGCTGCAGTCCCGTATGACATCGGCCTTGAGATCCAGCCCGATCACTTGCAGCGAACGTTTCTGCTCAATCGCGAGCAAATGGTATAAGGCAAACGTCAAGTAAGATTTCCCGCAGCCGAAATCGACGATCGTGACCGTCCGGTCTTGCGGCAAATGCGCCGCGACATCCTGGATCATTTCGAGGAAACGGTTGATCTGCTTGAATTTATCGTATTTTTTCGCGAGCACTTTTCCCTCTTGGTTCATAATGCCAAGCTCGACAAGAAACGGCACCGGCTTCCCTTCCTCCAGAATATAGCGCTTCTTGCGGTTATGCGCCAAATCCGCGTGCCCCGCCTTGGCCTTCTGCTGCTTTCGCAAAACGGCCAATTTATCTTTTTTGCTGATCAAAATTTGATATTCCGTCGAAACGGTGCGAACGAGCGCTTGCCGGAAAGATTGTTTCAAAAGCTTGACCGTATGCGCGGCGGCCTGCTCGCCCTCGATATTTTCATGCGTCACTTTATTGCTGTAATGATAAGTGAACTGGACATGCAGCTTGTTCCGAAGCTCCACCGGTTTCAGCGTCACCTTCGCATAACCTTCCGGATCCTTGCGCCGCATTTGACTTAACGTTGCCGTAATGAATTCGCCTTGAGCAATTGCGTCCGAGAGCAGCTCGCACACCGTTTCGTAGTTTTCTATGTTTGCCATTGCCGTTACACGCTCCAAATTTTTGTAATGTCCGATCCCCTCTATAACATACAATACATCAATTGTAATCCATCTGAAAAAGGTTGTAAAAACTTTGTGAAAGCTTGTTTGATGTTGCGATTATGTGAATAAATTGTGAAAAAATATATTGACGGAATGCCTGTTCCCGCTTATATTAACTTCTAGTGAAGAAAATGGAGGAGGAAAATCAATGGATTACAATTTCCAGGCCAAAGCGCAACTGGATGCAAGAGAATTGCTCTTATTGGAATCGGAAGTGAAAAACGCCGGCAAAAACATGGTGATCGCCTATGTATTATGGTATTTTCTAGGCATATTCGGTGCTCACCGTTTTTATATGGGCAAAACAGGTTCCGCCATCGCGCAATTGATCTTGTCCATTACGTTTATCGGCCTGATCGTTACTTCGATTTGGTGGATCGTCGATGCATTCCTGGTACACACTTGGGTGAAAGAGCATAACCGTCAAATCGAAACTCGCGTGCTGCACGATATTCTTGCCAGCAAAGGCTATCAGACGTACGACAATATGAACGGAGCCGGCTATATGCCGAACATGTAATGCAAGATGATGTATAGTAAAAAAGACCTTGATATTACCGAATTGCTGCTGCTTAATTCGGAGCTGCGCGACCGGGAAAAATCACTGGCCATCGCTTATTTGATGTTAATCGGCGGCCATTTGGGCATTCACCGCTTCTACTTAAAGAGATACGCCTCGGGCATCGGGCAAATTGTGCTCACCGCTTTGACCGTATTCTTCTATCTTATGGGTATCGCTTCGAGCGTTTTTTCGGAAGGGCTGTCGATCTTTTTCCTCTTATTATGCGTACTGTTCGCGTTTGCCATATTCGTGTGGATTATCGTGGACCTGTTTCTCGTCCCGGGGATGATCCGGGAATGGAACGCGCAATTGGAACAACAGCTTTTGCATCAAATTATTAGCCATCGATCCGCGAGGCAACAATCGGATTTTCCGCTATAACCGAAACATAAAGGATAAGGCTTAACCTGCTTAAGCAAGGTTAAGCCTTTATATATTGGCGAAATTGGTTCAGTCCCATCTCCACTTCGCCGCGCGGCAAACCGCCCCGTTCCAGTTCATCGTCGTCACGCGACAACAGCCGTTCGTAGAAGGTTAACCCCGCTTCCGCCACATCTTCCTTTCGATCCAGCAATTCGAACAGGATATCCTCCGCTTTGGCAAACTGTCCCCGCTGCTCGTAATAGGCCAGCAACAATCGCTGCACCTGCGCAGGCAGCAAGTACATGCGCAGTTCCGCAACAAGGCGCTCGATTTCCTTATTCGTGGGGAATAATTTGGCGTCCGCGCCGTGAAGGGCGCTATAGACGAACAGATGCAGCGCTTTGACCTGGCGCGGGACGCTTTCCTCCATCTTGCCCATTTCCCGGTAGATCTCCCCTTCCTCCTTCAACAAGGCGGCGATACATTGCAATTGCTCGGTTTCCGGAACGCCGTTAGTCGTAAACATTCCGATCAGATCTTCGGGGGGCATGGATCGCGCCAGCCTGCCGTTCAGGCGGAACAGCCGCAAATATTGCTCGTCGATCTCCCATAGCGCTTCCGTATGTTTATTTTCTCTTCTTAAACCCGATACGCGCCCGATAAACTGCGCCATTTGTTCGATCATGCGCATAATATAATCGCGGGTATACATAGTGCGTCGTACCTCCTCATCCTCGTTAATAAGGGCGCCAACATAGCCCGGTTACGATTCGGGAGCGGAGCCTCTCTCTTCCTTGATGGCGTCCAAATACGCGGCCATGACGGACACGAGCGCGTCCGGCGCCTCCATCATGCTCATATGGCCGGCGCCCGAAATCGTCGCCTGCGACACATTAGGCCCTGCAGCCGTAAACGTTCGTTCCGGAGGAACGATCTGATCGCGCTCGCCCGCCACGAGCAATATCGGGGGCTCCAGTTCCGCCAATACGCGATTGCGGTCGGGGCGCTCGCGCATCGCGAGGCTCGCGCCTATCGCCCCTTGCGGCGGCGTCGCATACCCGATCTCCTTCGCGCGAAGAACCCGGTCGGCCATGGAATCGACATGTTCCGGCGCGAACAGCTTGGGAACGAGCCCGTCTACGAACGCGCCGATTCCATCCGTCCGGATCGTCCGAACGGCCTTCAGCCGATTTTCCTTCGCCTGCTCTCCGTCCGGATAAGCGGTGGAATGGACAAGCGAGAAGCCGCGCAATCGCCCGGGATGCCGCTCGGCTAACGCAAGCGCGATGTATCCGCCCAGCGAGTGGCCGAACGGCACCGCACGCTCCACGCGCAAATGATCCAGCAGAGCGGCGATGTCATCCGCCATCTCCTCGATCGTATATGGGCCTTCCGGAGCAAACGACGCTCCGTGGCCGCGCAAATCCGGGGCAATGACACGGTATGACCGCGCAAGCAGCGGCAACGCTTCGCTCCAGTAGGAAGAACTTCCGCAAAATCCATGCAGCAGTACGATCGGCAGTCCGCTGCCTTGGTCGATATAGGCTATTTTTCGGCCCGATTCGTCCTGAAAATACTCCATATTATGCAACCGCCTTTCCTTTTTCGGTCCAAACTTCGTTTCTATATTTATTAGGATATCAAAAACATAAGGAAAAATCCTCCGATTCGGCGTTGTCGTTCCAAATTCGGCTCGAATCGAGTAATTTTTTTCATTTTCATGCATAGGTTTCGTCTAGTGATCGCATCGAAAACATAGAATAAAGTATAGGCGCTACAATTCGTCACTTGCTGCACGCAGAAACGCAAAAATCCGATTTCCGGCAAACGATGCTGCAACGCTTCCGCAATATTTTTCATGAATGAAAAATGTGAGGAGGTGATAGTGATGGAACTGTTCCAAGTTTTTTTTGCCTCGAGCATGTTCATTATTGCGCTCATTCAGCTCATTGTTCGGCTGATCGACCGCGACGGCAAAAAATAATCCGCGCCTGTGGGGAAGGAGCGGATTAAGTATGGTGTATGTTCGCTTTGGTTGTCTAGTATCGGAGTGAGTTTCTCACTCCGCTTTTTATTTTATCGGATGTTCGGAAGGAATACAATGAATTTTTTCACAATTTTTCCACTTCGAAACCGTCCTTAGCCGCATCGGCGATTTGCTCCGCCATTTGCATGACATGATAGAGCGATGTCGCTTGCAGCGTCCAGTAGGCTTTCGGTCCGTTTGCGTTGACGACGCCAGCCACGCTGTACCGGCCGACGGCAGGCAAGTTCCCTCCCACCGATTCTGCGGGGCGAAGGGGCTCTTCGGAAACGAGAAAGCTGCCGACCGAGGACGGATGGCCGAGGCAAGCGTCCACGGCGATCGTCACCTTGCCTGTCGGGATCGCGCTCAGCCGATCCTCCAAATTGGATGCATCGCAAGGGCTCGCAAGCGTTCCGATCACATGCGGGAATCCGCGCTGCTCCAAATAGGTGCCGACCAGCGGCCCCAACGCGTCGCCCGTAGAACGGTCGGTTCCGATACAGACGAATACGATGTCTTCGCGGCGATGAAAGCCGGCAATATGTCGGAAAAAGCCGGCAAGCCCGGCGGCGGACAGTTTGCGGCGGGACGGCGGCTTCACGCCTTCCGTCCGGGATGATGGCAACGACACGGTTTTACGCTCCCCTCATGCGAATGATGATTCGATTGTACCTTACCCGAAAAATAAAGTGCAAGGCATTTGCCGGGAATCGTGTTACAATACATAAGGACAAGTATGATAATGAATGTGAAGCAGATTGACGGAAGGGATGATTCGTTTGGATTTAACGAAACCGACGCAAGAAAACGTAGAGTATATGATTGAAACGATCAAATCGAAATTAAAAATGGCTACGGCCGCCGCCATGCAAGCATCGGCTTTTTCGACCGAACAGTACGAGGAAATTCAGGAATTGTACGAAATCGTAAACAGCAAATCGAACTTCAGCATTAGCGAAGTCGAAGCGCTCGTATCCGAGCTCGGCAAGCTGCGCAAAGAGTAATCATACAAAAAGAAGCAAGCCGCATCCCACCGTACGTCGCGAGCGCGAAAACGGGGATGCGGCTTGTCGTTATAAGTCCTAGTCGATCCGCGCCAAGCGGAAGGCGGCTTTGCTAATTCCTACCGCGTCCCCGGCATCGTTGCGTATTTCCGGCGGAAACCGTTCGTAAATGCGCTCGATCGTGCTCTTATTTGCATACTGAATCTGTTCCAATATCGACACCGCGATACGGGCCGCCTCTTCGTCCGAGCCGTCCAGCACTTTAAACGCGAATCCGAGCCGTTCGTTGCGAAGACTGAAGCCGAATATGCCTTTAAATCCGCCTTTGGCGATAATATTCGGATCCTCGAGCAGCGTCGAATCGATCCGCCCCGTTCCGCCGACCAATTCCGGATACGCATGCATCGCTTTCGTAATGCGCACGACCGCTTCGCGCGTCTCGGCGTCGGCAATCGTCTCGGGACAGGCCAATTTAAGATAGGCGTATGCCAAATGTTTGAGGGGCATAGCGTACACGGGAAATCCGCAGCCGTCCGTTCCCGCTCCCATCCGTTCGACCGGGCAATCGGCCATGTCGGATAATGTACGTAAAATTTCTTGTTGCACAGGATGCCCGGGATCGCAATAATTGTCTATCGGATATTGTAATAACTTGCAGAGGGCGAGCGCGCCGAAATGCTTGCCCGCACAATTATGATACAATCGCCGTTTGGCGCCTTGGTCGCGAATGAGCCGTTCGCGCGCACCCGAGTGTAAAGGATAGGCCGGCAAACATACTAACCGCTCTTCGTCGAGACCGGCCTTGCTTGCCATCCCCTCGAGCGTCTCCACATGAAACGGCTCGCCGCGATGGGACGACGTCATAAGCGCGATCGCGCGTTCGTCCCATTCAAAAGCTTCGACGATCCCGCGCTTGATTGCGGGTATCGCCTGAAACGGCTTGCCCGCGGAACGCAAATAGGCGACATAGTCCGCATCGCCTAACTGATAACGCAAAGCGCCGTCGAGCCCGACGCCGCAAATATGTCCTCTGTGGACGCATTCTACAATCGGGCCGCGATATTCTTCCACCAATATTTGTTCCACCCTGTCAACTCCTTATCCCCTTTACCCGGCCGCCTGGCGGGCGTCGACCTTCACGAGCCTCCATTGTCCGTTATCCCATGACCAGATCGATTGAATGAAAGCGATCGTATCGAGCTCCGACACACCGCCGATCCGCTGAACGCCGTGCAGCTCGCACGATCCGTTTTGATCGATATCGGTCGGACTCAACATGCTGTACGGACCCGGCATGACCGCCACTTGCCGTTCAAGGCTGCCGTCCCGGTACACGCCCATTTGATCGTACAACGTTTTGCGGCCCCGCAAATCCACCGTGAAGGTTTGACGGCCGTCCACCGTCAATTCCGCCTTGTAGTTGTCCGCGAATCGACCCGACACCTGAATAACGGGCGGAGCCGGTACGGTTACCGGCTTATTGTCCTTAAACGAGTAGATGTAGTAATCCGACGCGCCCGTTTTTTCGTCCGTCCTTACCGATACTAATATGTCGGTAACCCGGTCGCCGTTGAAGTCGCATAACTTCATTTTCGGCACATAACCGCCCCGCACCGATATGATAGCCTCGTTTTCCCCGTTCGACTCCGGCGCTTTCGCATCCTCCACCACAAGATAAAGGTTGTGGTACAACGCTTTATTCGATTCGCCCGATCGCTCGCCCAGCAGCCAAATTTTATCCTTTACCCGATCCCCCGTTACATCCGTTTCGGTTGTCAACAATACTTGCGCGTTCGATAGATTGCGCGGCACGGCGGCCATCGGGGACACAGCCGTTGCCGTCCCGCCCCAAGTCCATAGCAGCGCCCCGCAGGTTACGGCGGCGAACGCCGCCGACCGCAGTTTTGTACGGTAATGCACGAATCGACGAACTCCCTTCCATTATATTTCTTATTCGTTATAATGCGTGTTCAAAAGGTCAACTGACTTTTTGAACTGCCTCTTATAGGAATAGGATGTTCTATCGATTGCCGTCGCATACCCTTCATTCGCCAAGCATAAGCCACATTCGTCCGCCGCGGCGCTGCACCTCGATCGGAGCGCCGAAAAACGAACTTAACGTTGCGGAGGTCAACATGTCTGCCGTCGCGCCCGAATTATAGATTTCTCCCTTTTTGATAAGAAGAGTATGGGTGAAGCACGGCACAATCTCTTCGATATGATGGGTAACATAAATTAAAGTCGGCCCGTCCGGCTGTTCCGTAATCCGTTCGATCATTTGCAGCAATTGTTCTCTGGAAAAAATATCGAGACCCGTGCACGGCTCGTCCAAAATAAGCAATTTCGGCTCGGCCATCAAGGCCCGGGCGATTAACACTTTCTGGCGTTCGCCTTGGGACAGCGTATCGTATGTTCGGTCAAGAAGGGTTTCGCAACCGAGAAATGTCATTAATTCCAACGCCTTGCCGCGGTCCTGATCGTCGGTTCGGTCGTACAAGCCGATCGTGGCAAATTTGCCGCTTAGCACGATATGCTCCGCCGTTTGATGGCCGTACAGTTTTTGCTGCAAGGACGTGCTGACCCATCCGATTTTTTTGCGCAATTCCCGCAAATCCACTTCGCCGAATTTTTCGCCTAACACGGAAACTTCACCCGTCGTGGGCCACATGTATCCGTTGACCAAATTCAGCAGCGTCGTTTTTCCCGAGCCGTTTAGCCCCAGCAAGCTCCAATGCTCGCCGGGACGGACTTGCCATGTCATGCCGTTCAGAATCGTTTTGTTGTCCCGTTTCCATGATACGTCCTTGATATCGATAATCATCGATTTCCAGCCCCTCTCCACATATATACCATGCTAAAGATTTTGCGCCTATTTTTCAACTTCGGATTTTACCGTAAACGGCCAAAAAATTCCTTTTTTTGCCTTTTCAATTTACAATTTTCAATTATAATAATTATAAATACCTATCGCAATAACGATCAGAGGAGCGTTCAGATGAAATTCAAATTTGGCATCATGAAAAAAATCGTACTTGGAATTACGACCGTATCGATCATTACTTATGGAACGAGCGCTTTTTTTATTTTCGTATTGATGCGATCGTTTGCCCACCTCATGCCGCAATGGCTGTTTATACTATTGACGTTGTCGCTCGGCGTTTTCTGGACCGGTTTTCTCGGCTGGATCGCCGCCAAATGGTTCATCAGGCCGCTTTTGCAGTTGACGGACGCGGCGAATCGGGCTTCGGCCGGCAATTTGCAAGTTGAAATCGTACCAAGCCGTTCCGACGACGAGCTTAGAGCTTTATGCCTTTCCTTCAACGCGATGATCGCCAATTTACGGCATATGATCGTGGAAATATCGACGAATTACCGAGTGACGGATACAAGAATGAACGAATTGAAAACGTCCATTCATCAGGCGACTGCGCATGTGCAATTGATTGCCTCCACCGTCGAGCAAATGTCCGACGGAGCCGAGCGGCAGTCTCAATCGTCGCGCAATATGTTCGGATCCGTCGAGCGAATGACGGAAGCGGCCGAAGAAATCCATCGCAAAATAAGCGAGACGACCGCCCTGACCGATCAAATGGCAAACGCCATCGACTCCAATGCGAGTACCATTCAATCGCTGGTCGGCGGTATGGGCAAACTGGCAGCCTCGAGCCGGGAATCGATTGACGTTGTGCGCGATTTGGAGCATAATGCTAACGAAATTAGCGAGATTTCGTCCGTTGTGGGAGAGTTCGCAACGCAAACGAATTTGCTTGCGTTGAACGCTTCCATCGAGGCGGCGCGCGCCGGCGAACACGGCAGGGGTTTCGCGGTCGTGGCGGGCGAAGTGAAGAAACTGGCGGAACAGAGCGCGCTTGCGGTCGACAACATTAATCAAATTATCGATCAAATGCAAATCAAAGTCGGAAATACGGTGCAGAAAATAACGGAGCAAATGGAGTTGGCCGAGAAGGAGCATACGCATGGGGAAGCGGCGGAACGGGCGCTGACCTTGATGACCGAGCAGGCCAATCAAGTGGCGCAGGCCGTTACCGACATTTCGGCCATGATTTCCGTCCAAACCGAGCAAGTCCGAAGCACACTCGCGGAAGCGCGCTCCGTATCCGATATTGCGGCTCTGATTAATGCCGGAGCTTTGGAAGTGTTCGCATCGACCCAGGAGCAAAATTCGATCATGGAAGGCATCTCCGGGGCATCCGACCAATTATGGGAACAGTCCGCTAACTTGAAGAAGCGGATCGAGACATTTCATGTGGGGTAACAAAAATATGTCGGGGAACTTGCGAGATCCCGGACATTTTCTTTTATATCGCCTTTTGCCGATATCCCGGTCATTCAGGAGCTGTCGTCCATCATAACATTCATCTCACCTGACAAGATGGTCGTCGCTATTTCGGATTAGTTCCGAAATCTGGCGCTAATTTACCGATTTATCGACAGAACTCGGTCATGAGAGGTAATAACCGGCGCTAATCTGTTGAAGATCATCCGATTCGCCAAACCCGACTGAAATTGACTCCGCAAAATACCGGTATATCTCGCACAACACTCCATGAGAACAAAACAACCCCAGTTTTTACCGTTACAATGATAAAAGCTTCATGGCGAGTTGTGGCAAGCCTCTCCTACAAAGGCACAGGCTGTCCCAACGCCGCCGAATGCAGCGCGGCGACCGTTACTTGCTGCGTCTTGAAGGCGTCCTCATAGGGAGACAGGATGCCGCTCGCATCTCCGGTTCGAACCGCGCGGATGAACGCTTCATTCTCGGCGACTACAGGATTCGCCGTATTACGCCATTCCTCGGTCCGATCTTTGCCGATCTCCGTTAGGCTGTTCATTCCGAGCTGCAGCACGCCCCGATCCGTATAAATATGCAGTCCGATCTTCTCCGTCATCGGAAGGATGCATGTATTGGATATCGAAGCGATTGCGCCGCTGGCCAGCTTCAACGTAACCGTCCCCACATCGGCGACCGTCACTCCGTCTTCCGCTTCATGCATAACGCGATTGGCGTAAGCGGCGTACACCTCGCGAATTTCACCAAGCGTATAGCGAAGCAGATCGACGAGATGCGTCGTCTGCTCGATGAACTGGCCGCCGGATCCTTCTTGCTTGCGCCACCAAGGAACTTTGGGCATGTCTCCCATCCAGAATCCGAGCGCGGAGCCCGTTTTCATCGTCTTCAACAGCGAAATGGCCTTCGTCGTCGACTCCATATAACGAAAATGGTATCCGACCGATGTGATAACCGGTTTGCGCTGCAATTCCGCCAAAATTTGCGACGGAACTTCCAAATCGGTCGCAAGCGGCTTTTCCACGAAAAAAGGAATGCCCCGCTCGATTAGAAGACGCTCGATCTTGCCGTGCGCCATCGGGGGCACGCAAATATACACCGCGTCCAATGGGATGCGGTCCAACATTTCCTCGACAGACGCAAAGGCCGTCGCGTCCGGCCAGTCCGCCGCAAATCTTTCCGCTTTCTCCATGCCGGAACCGCAGACCGCCCTCACTTTCACCCCGTCCATGCGCGACAAAATTTCGGCATGCGTTCCCGCAAACCATCCGGTTCCGATTATTCCTACGTTGACATTCATACGATCAGCCCGCTCCCATGAATTAGATTTTACCAGATCTCGGGAAAATCATAGCACGATTCGGCGGTTCCGATCAATGACCGTGCGGGTGAAAAGTCAATGAAGCTCGATATCCTCCGATCGCTAACTTCCGTAACGAATTACAACCCCGAGCGCAACACCCCGTTCATGCCGCAGCATCTCGTATCCTTCCGCCGCGCGCTCCAACTCGATTTCATGCGTAATGTAAGACGATACGTTCAACAGCCCTGCCTCAAGCTGCCGCACATATTCCGCCATATTCCGCGCCTCGGTCCATCTGACATAGCCTTGCGGATAATCAACGCCCTTCTCTTCATAAGTTGCATCATAACGCCCCGGCCCGCCGGCTCGGGCGATAACGATATCGGCTTCCTTCCGGAACAGCTTCTCGCGGTCGAACGCCGTCGGCACGTTCCCCACGATTGATAGTACTCCACGAAATGCCAGCCGGTCGAGACACATATCCAACATGCCTTCGCGTTTCGTATGCGCGTTAAGCGATACGGCGTCGAAGCCGCAGCCGCCGGTATATGCCTGCATTCGTTCGTCCAGGCGGGCATCGTCGGCCGTATAAGCGTCTCGAATTCCGCTCCGCTGCGCCAATTCCACGCGCTGTTCATTCTTATCCGTTGCGAACACCCGATAATTGGCATTGGCGCATACGCGGGCAATCAGTTGTCCGAGCAGTCCCAAGCCCACGTTCCATACCGTTTCGCCGAATTGCAGATTCATTCTGCGCACGCTATGGATCGCAATCGCTCCCAATCCTACGAACGCGCCCTCGCGCAGCCGTTCGGCCGACGCCAACTTCACGCACAGCCGTTCGGGCACGGAGAGCAATTCGCCATGGTATACGTAAGGGCTCCCGTAACAGGCTACCAAATCTCCCTTCCGTAAAGTCGCCACTTCCGGCCCGATCTCGACGACCTCTCCCGCAGCGCTGTACCCCAGGGCGAATCCGTCGGGGGTGTGCGGATTGTTCAACAGCCCGAGTTCCGTCCCCGGACTAATCGCCGAATATCGCAATTTGACAAGCGCCCTATTCGTCTGTTCCGGCCCAAGCCCCGGTTCCGGCGTATCCGCCAGCTTCGCCTTGCCGCCGGAAGCAACCAATTGCTTCATTCGCGCATTCCTCCCCAAGTTTGAGTTTGGCGTCATTTTATCCCCACTGCAGAGCATATCCGGCTTCGATATCGAGGATGTCGAATTTTTCCCCGGATCGAAACGGCCTAAGCAACTCGATCTCCATTTTCTTCAAATCGAGCATTTTGCGAATAACGGCCTCGCCGCCGAACTCTCCCTTAATCTTCTTGCCGCTGAAAGGAGATGCGATCTTGTCGGTCGATGCGTCGATTCCGAGCGGCAGCGGATAATAAGATTCCAAAATGCAGCCGTCCAGGTTTTTCACGATTCCTTTCGACAAGACGACCGAATCCTTCAACGAGATCGTCACGCGCCCCTGCATCTCCCTGACGCTCCTGACAGGATAAAAGACGCTTCCTGACCGATGCGGCGCTTTGATCCTCACATATTTCGGTTCCTCGGGGGGCAGATGTGCGGAAACGGTCAACGTTCCTGCCGCAACGTCCAGCCGTTCGATCGTATGCCACGTCCGGTCCCGTCCGGCATACCGTTGTCCGCGGAATGTCATCTCTTCTCCGTGAATGCAAGCGGCGTCCAGCACCGCGCCGCCGCGGTCAAGGCGCACCCAGGCGCATCGTCCGTACACCCTCCATTCTCCATATTGGGTATCAAGCTTGATCCGGCCGTCTTGCGGACGGTAAGCCCATAAATCGGTCTTTCCGTCGCCGAATTCGACGCACAGGGCCGTCACATCCGGATCGCCGTAAAGCAGCGGCCGCATGCGAAAGATCGGCGCTTCCCCGTTAGCCTCGCGTGTAAAGGATACGGCCGCGAACTGTTTGACCGGCCGGACGCTCCGCTGGATCAGGAAGGGGTGCTGCGTCTCTCCTTCCAGACTGGGCCCAAGCCCGGTAAACAGACGGTCTTCCCTGTCGCACAAGCCGAGCCAATGATGTTCGAAGCCGGTGGACGATGTCCAGACGGCATGCGCCGCTCCGTGCGGTGCGCGAAACTCCTCGACGCGATGAATATAACCGTATCCGTTGTTCGGTTCCGCCGTCCACTCACGCTCTTCCTCCCCTTCCAGCAAGGAAGCGAAGGTTTCCCCTGTCGTCAGGCGCTCGCCGAAGCTGAGGCCGGGCGCGTCGTAGTCCGGTTTCTCCGCCTCGTCGACCCCCGCCAGCGTCCAATGCCCGGCTGCAACGGGAAGCGCCTCCTTCAATTCCAATTCGCTCCGCTCATGAAACGCATGGAAGGCGTAATCCGCCGTTTCCGCCCCTTCAACGTAGAAGAAGTCGACCGTATAGGACGCCCCGCCTGCCGGCAAGATCGCCAGCATACGCTGATACGCCTCGATGCCGTGCAGCTCCGGAGTTCTCCCCTCCATTGCCGCGACCCGATCCGATTCGTATACGAAAGAGAACTCCCCGCCGGCGAACGGCTTGTAAATCCGATTTCGCTCCATCGTTCGGTCGCAATTGACGACAACCGTATTGTGCGCAACCGCTTTGGAAGCCCAGCCGTAGTGGCCGTTGGTGCCGTAGATGCCGTAACCGATGTCGGCGCTGATCTCCTTGCCGAACGCATAGTATTGATAGGCCAGGATGTCGTCATGCGCATGCGTACGGTTCGGACCGACCCGCATGAGCGCCGTCGTGCCGTTCGCGTCGCGCAAGACGGCTATTCCCGCCTGCCCCATGATCGTGTTATCTTGCGGCAATGCGAACGGTTCCGGCGCGGGTTCGTCCGGATGAGCGAAGAACAGATCGACGCCGCGATCCCCCAATTGCGACTCGAGCAGCGGGGCCAATTGGACGAGCACCCGCTTCGCTTCCGCCTTCATCGTCTCATCCGGCGTGAACTGGTAGAAATACAGGGCTGCGCGGTACGTCTCCGCGATAAGCTTCGGATTCGCCTCGCGGCTGGCCGCCCCGTCCCTTCCCCAATCCCCGAAGCTGGGCAAATGGCCTTGGCACATCATCTCCAGCGGGTTTTGCACCGCAAAACGGAAGAACCGGCCGCAAGCGAACGGATGGAACTCCGCAAGCTGTTCGCCGTTCGATGCGCGCAGCGCCAGCATGGCAATGTCGAGAAATACTGTGCCGGTAAACAGCGAGTAGCCGTATGAACCTTCGTAATACATGCCGTCGCGGCCGATCGCGTTATAGAAGTACGCTTCAACAGCGCGAACGCCCCACTCGCAATAATTCCGCTTGTCCAGCACGAGTCCGACCGCAAGCATAGCCCTTACCCCGTCCGACTCGTGGTTTTGCAAGTTTGTCAAATTCCCGTCCCGCAAATCGTATTCCGGACCGCCCGCTTCGGACAGCTGGTAGTCTTCCAGCATCGCCACAATATTGGCGCGAATCGTTCCGCTTCGGCCGAGCGACGCCAAGGCGGGCGACGGCTCATCCATTTCCGGCAGATCATGCAGCCAATCGTAATCCGAAGCGAGGCACACCTTCACGCGGTGAACGATGCTGGTTAACAGATGAAGCCGGCCGATCTCGAAATCGCTGCCGAACGGCGTGAAATCGCGTGGGCCCTTCGTTCCCGGATTGATGGCAGAGAATGCGTCGAGAATGACAATCGCCTTATGCGCGTAAGCTTCGTTCCCGGTCAGCATGTACATGTACGTTAGTTTGGTTGCCATGCCTTCATGGTTCCTCACTCCGCCCAGCAATTCGCCGCCCATATAGAAATTCCACATTCCGATCAAGTAGTATCCTTTCCGATCCCTTTCAATCCCCAATCCTTCGTCCGGACATTGTTCGTTTGGAAATACGGTGCTGCATGACGGGCATTTTAATTGTTTGACCGGCAAATCTTCGATTTTCGAAAACAGCGGACGCTGCTGCTCCGGCTCCATCGGAAACGGCCGGCCGCATACCGGACAGCCTGAGATGCCGTAAGCGAACGTCTGACCTTGCATCCCCAAGACGCAATCGTAGATTTGTTCGTCGGAGTACTCGAGGAACTCGTCACATTGGCGCTTCATGCGCTCGTACGCCTTTTGCGCCCAATGAAATTGTCCGATATTGCGCCAGGCGTTGCTTACGTCCCGGGAAGTAAAGCAGATTCCGTACTTCGGCTTGATCGTTTTCATCTTACGAACCTCACCCTTTCAACGAGCCGATCATAATTCCTTTCACAAAATATTTCTGTATAAACGGGTAGACGCGAATAATCGGAATCGTGGCGACCATGATCGTGGCCGCTTTAATAATGCTCGGATTGACATTGGCAGCGTCCTTATTGAACGCTTGCTCGTACTGCTCGAATTGCTGCGAGCCTTCGATGACGATTTTCCGCAACACGGTGCCTAGCACCGTTTTGTCGGGATCGCGAATGTAGAGCAAAGAGTCGAACCAGGCGTTCCAATGCGCGACCGCGTACCAGAGCGAGATGGTGGCGATGATCGGGAGCGACATCGGCAGCACGATCCGGAACAAGATACGCAGGTCGCCGGCTCCGTCGATTTTGGCCGATTCTTCGACTTCGGCAGGCAGTGACATGAAATAATTACGCACGATAATCATCGTAAAGGGAGCGATCAGCCCCGGTAAAATTAGCGACCAGCGGCTGTCCATCAAGCCAAGCTCGCTGATAAGCAAATAATTGGGGATAAGACCGCCGCTAAAGAACATTGTAAATATAATGAGCAGGGTCCACACGTTACGGTTCGGCAAATATTTTTTGGAAAGCGGATACGCACATAGCACGGAGAAAATGACGTTTAGCAGCGTCCCAACCAAAGTGCGGAAAAGCGTATTGTAGTAACCAGTCCATATATACTTGTTGGAAAGCACCATCTTGTAGCCTTCCAGCGTAAATTGTTCAGGCCATAAACGCAAACCGAACGTATTGGAAGCCGACGGTGTGCTGAAAGAAACCGAGATTACATTAAGGAACGGATATACGCAAGTGACCGCAAATATAGTTAACAAGACAACGTTGCACAGATCGAACAACTTGCTGCCGAGCGATTTTTTACCTATAGTCAATGACATGGCCTCTTCTCCTATCCTTACCAGATTCCGTAATCATTGAAACGCCGAGTGATAGAGTTGGTGACGATTATTAAAATGAGAGCGATCAAGTTGACGAACAATCCTGAAGCGGTCGACAATCCGTATTTCATTTGCGTAATTCCGATACGGTATGTGTAGGTGCTTAGCACATCCCCAACCTCGTATACGTTTTCATTATAAAAGTTAAAAACCTGATCGAAATCGTCGTTAATGATGCCGCCTACGGCGAAAATAAACATAATGGTCACGACCGGCATAATCGCCGGCAGCGTAATATACCTCATCTGTTTCCAACGGTTAGCGCCGTCAACGACCGCCGCTTCATACAATGTCGTATCTACATTCGATAACGCGGCCAGGTATACGATCGAACCCCAACCGATGCTTTTCCATATTTCGGTGGAAACGAGCAATGTTCGAAACCAATGTTTATCTCCAAAGAAAAAAATCGGATCCCCGCCAAACAAAGAAATAATATAGTTGATCGTCCCTCTCGTCGGTGAGAACAACTCCATGAAAATACCGGCCAGTATAACCCAGGACAGAAAATGGGGCAAATAACTTAATGTCTGTACAAACCGTTTAAAAAAAACTTTGCGCAATTCATTTAATAGAAGCGCAAGAATAATCGGCGCCGGAAAGCCGAAAATCAGTTTGTAAAAACTTAGAATGAGCGTATTCTTCAACGCGCGCGGAAACTCCCGGCCTTCGAACAGAAATTGAAAGTTCTCCATTCCGACCCAAGGGCTGCCGAAAATGCCTTTGACTACTTTATAATCTTTAAAGGCAAGGGTAATCCCGTACATCGGCAAATATTTAAAGACAATGAAAAATAATAGACAAGGCAGCAGCATTAGCAGCAAATACCGATGCCTGTAATATGATTTCAGCCATCGCTTGAATCTCCCTGGTTGCTTCACCGGAAGAGAAGGGGCCGTATCCTCAAGCGCCGTATTCATGTCCATCCCTCCATCGGAAAGGGCGGTCAATGCCTGGGGAACCGACCGCCCAACAAAATGCGCTTACTTCAAGCTTTCCATCCACTCGTTCGCTTCCTTCGTTAGCGTCTCGCCGCCGCGCTGATACCATTCCTTGACGAAATTGTCGAATTCGTCGAGCGGCTTCTCGCCGTTAATAATGGCTGCGAACGTCTCCTTTTGCAATTGCAACAGGCTCTCGTAATATTTCGAATCGGACGGAAGCGACGTCTTCAACGCGTTCTCATATCCTGCGCCTTCATGCTTATACAGTTGATCGGCAATGCTAAGCGCAGTTGGGTTCGTCACTTGCTCGCGGAATTTGGGCTGATCGAACGGAGCGAACGTAATATTCGCGCCAATCGCAGCTTGTTTCTCGTTGTTGCCTTGATACTCTTCCTTCCAGGCGATGGACACCCCATCCGGCGCTAATTCCGAATGCTCGCCGAACGTACCGTACTTCATCTGCTTCCATAGTTCGAAATCTCCATAAATCGCATCCCAGATTTGCATGATGCGATGTTTCTTGTCCGGATCGTCCCCGGTGTTTTTCCCAAATGACATGTAGGTTAGTCCAACCACGCCGGGAGTGATGTTGCCGAATTTGCCTTGCGGGCCTTTCGGCGGCGCTCCGTAAGCGATTTCGGCTTTCGGGTTCGCTTCCTTCACGGCAATCCAGTTGTTGCCGCCTGCAGAACCGGTTTTCTCGTCCCCGGGCGTCCAATGGTAGTTCATCCCGTGGCTCGATACCCCGATCTTCCCGTTGATGAAGTCGTGCGACAACGCCCAGTAATCGCCTTGGTTTTCGCCTGTTTTCAATACCCATTCCGGATTGATCAGATCGTCCTTTTTCCATTTGGCGAGAACTCCAAGCGCCTGCTTCGTTTCCGGCAGCACGCCGCCCCATACCAGCTTGCCGTCGCGTTCGAACCAAAATTCCGGATACAGGCCGAACGCCCCGTAAATATTTTTGAAGCTCGATACGGACATGCCGTACGTATCCTTCTTTTTGTTGCCGTCGGGATCGTTATTGCGGAACTTATACATCGCTTCTTCCCATTCCTCCAACGTTTCCGGCACTTTCGATATGCCGACGTTATCCAGCCAGTCTTTGCGCCATGCGACCGCGTCGCTGCGAACCCCTTCGGCGTTAATGCTCGGAATCCCGATATATTCCCCTTGATATTTTACATATTTCCAAATATTAGGATCGTAGGAATCGACCAGTTTCTTATAATTCGGCATATACGTTTCCAATTCTTCCTGCGTATAACCGACCGTTACGCCGTCCTCGTAAAATTTGCGCAAATCGGCCGCGCTGTAAACGGTCATAAAATCCGGAAATTCCTTGTTTGCGAGTCTAGTGCCGAGCAATTCTTCCCGCTTCGTGACGTCGAGGTACCAAATGTTGAACTTGACGTGAAAGCGGTCTTCGAGCATTTTTTTGTTGACCGCATTTTCGTCGACAGGCCCATATTGGTAGGTAAGCCATTCAAGCGTGTACGATTTCTCTTCGGGCTTCTTGTCGGCATCCCCGGACTTCGAACCGGCATCCGTCGTCGGCGTTTGCGTTCCCGCTTCCGTTCGCGCTCCTTTCTCTCCTCCGCTGCAGGCAGCGACGACAAGCATCAGAATAACCAGCATCGTTGCCGAGAAGCGTCTGCCCCATTTTGTCATGCTCATAGTGAACCCTCCCCAATCGTAATCGTTTTTGCACGGCAAGATAAACCGCTTTCATTTCGTTGTTTTACAACTGTAAAGCTTACATTTTTATCTTAAAAGGCAGTAAAATTAAAGACAAGGACTTTATATCGTCTTTAAATAAACGAGAGACTGATTGTTACAAACTTCCGAGAATAGCTTGCATTCGCTCAATCGAACGAATCGCGCCTTCCTTCTGCTCCTCGCTTCCCTCATATTCCACCGTCAGCCAACCGTCATAACTTTTGTCTTTTAATACCTGCAAAATATGTTCCAAATCGACAATTCCTTCGCCGGAAACTTTGCCGACGAAACGGCGCCCGGATACAGAAACGTAGACACCCCCTTGTTCATCGTCTACCGGCAAGAAATCTTTGAAATGAACGTGCGAAATATAATCGATCAGTTCCGACAAGGCTTCGTTCGGGTCTTCGTCTACAAGCAGAAAATTACCCGTGTCGAAGGTACTGCGCAGAGCCGGCGAATCGACTTCGCGTATAATCTCAAGCACTTGTCCTGCCTTGCCCGCGAACAAACCGTGATTCTCCAGACAAAGCACAATCCCCTTCGCCTCTGCATATGCGGCGGCTTCTCTTAATCCGTCGATAATACGCCGCATCGCCGCATCGAACGTCGAACCCCGCTCCTGGTCTCCGGAGAAAACTCGCACGACATTAGCGCCAAGCCGTTGCGCCATATCGATTGAATCGAGGATATCCCTTACTTGCTCCCGATGTTTCCGCGGGTCGGCAACGGCCAAATTGTTGCAAGCGCCGAAACAGGCCAATTCCAGCCCGTTCCGTTTGAGCGCTTCTTGAACTAACGGCACTTCCTTGTCCGGATCTCTCCAGTAGGCGCTGAGCAATTCGACGCCCTGCACTTTCGTCGTGCCGGCAAAATCGATAAACGAGACATTGTCCATCACCTTCCTGTCGATATAATCGTGCACGCTCCAAATGCTTAAACTGATTTTCATCCCGTATCCCTCCCGGTTAGGTTCCTTGTCGAAGATCCGCCTGCAATAACGCCTTGAACTCTTCTCTCATCCCGCTTAGCGCGACCGCTTCCCCGTTTTGAAGGCGTGACCGTTCGGCGGCGAACGCGATCAGATGGCTCTGTACGGAAATTTGGGCCGCAGTAAGCGACGATACGTCCGGATCTCCCGCCAATTCGCGGATGAAACTGCGAATTAGCGCCTCGTCTCCTCCTCCGTGGCCCTCCTCCGTCGCATGTACCCGAACCTCGTTCTGCCGCTGTGTCGCAAAGTCGTAAATTGTAAATTTCCGTTCTTCCATGCAGCCGCGAATTTCTCCCTTCGTTCCCATGATATGGACATGGCGGGAGCAGTCATGAGTAAAGCCCGACATCGAGAAAACTGCCGTCGCCCCGTTTGCGAATTCCATCGCGACGACCTGGTGATCGACGACATCGTTGTCGCAGCGGTAGACGCAGCGCCCGTAAGGGCCTTCCCGCAACGCCTGCAGAATGCTGCCGTTATCGGTCGCGTCCGTGAAATGCAGCGCCCAGTCCTTCCCTTCTCCCAAGTAAAAACGGGATGCGGAGAAAGCGCATTTCGCCTCATGAGGGCAGCCGTCCGTACATCGCAGAGGAGCACCTTCCGGCGCGTTCCCTTCACGGAAATGGAACAATGAGCCGTACGAAGAGACGCGTACGCACTCCTCGCCGACAAGCCAGGCTATCAAATCGGTGTCGTGGCATGATTTGGCCAGAATCATCGGACTGGATTGTTCCGAACTGCGCCATTTTCCGCGAACAAAGCTGTGCGCGATATGAAAGTAGCCTACGTTCTCGCTTAGCTGCAAGCTCACGACGTCGCCGATCGCCCCGCTCGCGATCGTCGCGTGGAGTTCCGACCAGAACGGCGTATAGCGGAGCACATGGCAAATCGTCAGTTTTCTGCCATAGTGCGCAGCCGCCCGCTCCATCCGTAAACATTCCGCCGGATCGGGCGACATCGGCTTTTCCAACAAGACGTCGTACCCAAGCTCCAACGCTCTCATCGTCGGCGCGAAATGCATGCGATCCTGCGTGCATATGATGACCGCGTCGGCGAATTTCGGCTTGCGAAACACCTCCTCCCAATCGGCGAATACATATTCGGCCGGAATCGAATGTTCGGCCGCAAACGCTTCGCGTCGCTCACGCCATGGTTCGGCGACAGCGGCGATTTCCAGCTCATGCGGGTATTTCCGGGCGTACGGAGCGTAAGCCAAAGCTCCTCTGGCACCCGCCCCGAGCAATATTGCCCTAACTTTCCTCATGCCGGTTCCTCCTCCGATATTCGAACTTATGCCCGTTCTCCTAGAATCGAATTTCCTCGCCTTTGGCGCTCGATTCGTAAATGGCGCCCAATATTTTCATCATTTCGACGCCGTCTTCCACCGGACTGAGCGTCTTGCCGCGGCCTTGGCAGCATTCGATGAAATGGTCGATTTCACGTTGAAACCCGTCGGCGAAGTCGAATGTGGGCGCATCGATTTGCGGGGCCAGATTCACGATCGTATCATGCATTTCGGTCGCGATCGCCAGTCTAGGTTCCAATTCCGCTCCGCCCCGATCCCCGTAGAGCTCGACGGAAATCCGATCTTCCTTCGCATGCAAGGCGAAGCTGACGTCCACGAACAGCGAAGCTCCGTTCTCGAAGCGGATGAGCGCGTTGGCCAAGTCTTCGACCGTGTTGCGATCGCCTTCGTCGGCGGCTTTATAATAGGATAAATTACGAATATTGCTCCGATTCCCTAGCCGGCGGTACGAATTGCCGGTCACCGAGCTCACTTTCGGCTTGCCCATCATGTACCAGGCGAGGTCGATGACGTGCACGCCCAGATCGATCAAAGGGCCGCCCCCGGAACGTTCCCGATCCGCGAACCAGCCGCCCGGATTTCCCAGCCTTCTCAAACAAGAAGCTTTGGCATAATAGATTTCCCCCAAATCACCCGCATCGATAAATTTCTTCAATACCTGCGCATTCATACCCAGCCGTCTCACATAGCCGACCTGCAGCGTTTTCCCGCTTTCGCGCACCGCCGCTTCCACCGCCAGCGCTTCTTCCACCGTTTTGCAAAGCGGCTTTTCGCACAATACATGTTTTCCCGCCCGCAAAGCGGCAATGCTGATCTCCGCATGGCTGTTATTCCATGTACAGACGCTGACCGCATCTATTTCCGGATCTTCCAGAAATTGGTGGTAGTCGACGTATACTTTGCCGATCCCGTACGCTTCCGCCTTCCGCTTGGCCCGTTCTTCGTTCATATCGCAAATCGCCGCCAGTTCCGCGTCCTTATTATTTTTGTACGAGTTCAGATGAACGTCGGAGATGCTTCCGGCTCCGATGACCGCCGCTTTCACTTGGCTCATTTTCCTTTCCTCCCCCGGTTATTTTCCAGTAAATCAATCAACTTCCGCCAGCGATACGGCTGTTCCGCGCAGCCTGCTTGCCTCCGCCGCTTCCAGAAAGCGCACGGTCTCCAACATTTCATTCCAGCCAAGCTGCGGCTCGCCCGTGCGGAACATCGACATGACCCGTTCCAGCATACTGGCGTAAAACGGCTTGCGGCCCGCCCCAATGTCGATTGAGACAGACGCGTCGGCGCGATGCGCCAGCGCACCGAAACGGCCGATGCCGCACCGGCTGCCCCTGATCGTTCCTATACGCCCGTCCCGCCACAGGCCGGTAATAAACTCGTGCTCCCGGGCGGACACGACGGAGCATTGGACGCAGCCCGGCCCCATCAGTGCGAACAACATTTCCGCCGTATGAATTCCGTACCAGAAATAATACGATTGCGTCGGCTCGATCGGCATCGGCCCGTACACATCCGCGCCGGCGATATCCGCACGCTCCCTTTGTTCGAGTTCGCGAACAAGGTATTCCGCATACCGCAACGCGGAACAACTCATAACCGGAACGTTCCGTTCCTCGGAGATGCGCCTGATTTCGCTAGCTTCCCGATACGACAACGCCAACGGCTTGTCGATGAAGACAGGCTTGCCGTAAGGAGCGATGCGCGCGAACAGTTCCCGATGGGCGCGGCCGTCCGCGGCCGTCAACAGCACCGCATCGCAGTACTGCGCCACTTCTTCCGGCGTGTCCGCACGCGCGACTCCGTATTGTGTACGTAGAAGCTCCATATATTCCTCCACGCGGCTCGCGCTTAGCGCAAAATCGGGCGAACCTCCGGGACAAGACAGCATGACTTCGCCTCCGGCCACATGGAAGGGATCGGACGGAACGTTCAATAGCCGGGCGAATGCGATCGCATGGGACGAATCCGTCCCGATTAAACCGATTTTTAAACGTTTCGTCATAAGACAATTCTCCTTATGTCAATGGCATTAGCCATTCCTAAAGATGCTTCGAAACGAACTCGTCGTCGTTCAGTTCCGGGTACTGCTTATAAATGCGGCTAACTTCTTCCGACTGTCCCGGCGACAACGTTTCTTGCGGATTCAAGCACCATGTTCCCTCAAATAGCCCTTGTCTTCGCAGCACCTCGTGAATGCCCGGAATACAGCCGGCGAAACCGACGGAAGGCTGCAAATAAAATCCGAAGAATAGCGGGTCAGCGCGCGCTGACGGCGCTCGTCAAGCTTGCGGCGTTTGTCCAGTGCGAGCGGATGGGCGGGGATGACCAGACCGGCATGCAGCGCTTGCCGCTGTTCGAATGTAACCGTCCCGCGAAGGGCCATTTTAGAACCTCCCCTCTCTCTCCTGAAAGTACGTAGCCTTATCCCAAGTGATTCCTCCCGCTTGAATCCATTCCGCTATCCAGTCGATCATTTGCAGCAACGGTACGCGCGGATATCCGAACCAATGATACGACTTGGAGGCGTTGCTGAGCAGGGCGGTATCCGCTTCCGTTCCGGTGAAACGCGCTTGCTTGCCGAGCCGTTTCGCGAATTCGCCAGCGGCCCAACGCACCGATATCGTTTCCGGCCCCGTTATATTGACGATTTGCGGCGGATTCGCGCATTTCGTCAGGCTCCGCAACGCCATTTCGGCGGCGTCCCCTTGCCAGATCACATTCGCGTGGCCCATCGTCAGGTCGATGGCCCGCTCCTCATGCACCGCTTTGGCGATTTCCAGCAAGACGCCGTAGCGCATTTCAACGGCGTAATTCAAGCGGAAGAAAAGCATCGGCGTGCCGTGCTCGCGGGCGAAATATTCGAATATTCGCTCGCGGCCCAGACAAGATTGTCCGTATTCTCCGACCGGTTCCGGCGGCACGGATTCGTCCGCTCCGCCACCCCCGACCTTGGTAAGCGGATACAAATTGCCGGAAGAAAATACGACGATACGGGAGTCGTGAAATTTCTCCGCCACCTTGCCGGGCATATAGGTGTTCATCGCCCAGGTGAAATATTCCCTGCCAACCGTCCCAAACTTATTGCCTGCCATAAAAATGACATTCCGCGCTTCCGGGAGCGCTGCCAATTGTTCTTCGTTCATCAAATCGCAGGAAATCGTCTCGACCCCCGCTGCCTCCAATTGCCGTCTTACATTCCGGTCGGAGAAGCGCGATACGCCGATCACCCGTTTCGCCCGGCCGCCGAAACGAACGGCATTGGCTGCCATTCGCGCGATGCTCGGCCCCATTTTCCCTCCGACTCCAAGCAGAAGAATATCTCCATCGATAGAGTTTAAATCGTCGATCAGCGCTTGGGACGGCTCCGCCATTTTTTGTTCCAAATCTTCTACATTCTTCACTTGAATTCTCTCCTTTCCGGTGCATCCGCTACCTTTATCATAATGCCCCGATTATAAAGAGACAAGTCTTTTAATCGTCTTTAATGTAGATGAATCAATGCTTAGTTCAACGGAGCTGTCGATCATGCCTCGCTCCCCGTACCGAAGCCGCGAATCGACAGTCTCGTCATTCAGATTGAAACGCCATGTACGGCAACATGAGCGAAGGGGATATCGACAAAGGGATGGGAAAACGTCATAAACAACCGAAAGTCAGCACCGGCAACAAAAAAGCCAATCAGAATATCCTGCTGACCTAATGAGACGAAAAAAGCTTCCCCCTTGCGGTGTTGAGAAGCTTTTAAGTCGCTTGTTTATTTATTCAGCAAAAAGGAAAAACGAAAAATTTGTCTCGGCCGTCCTTTCGCCACTTTTTCGATGCCCGCAATATCGACTAAACCGTTGTCCATCCACAGCAACAGAAGGCGATGCGCGCTTCTGTCCGTAATTTGCAGCACCGATGCCAATTCGTGAACGTTATAATCCGTTCTTCCGTAACGAGCCATTTGATGAAGAAGTTTGCTGAGATACGAGCTCGTCATTCCTGCGTCCTCCGCTTGCTTGATCAGTTCGGCATGAGTCGGCGACAGAACGGTTTGCATCGGTTCCGCCATTTCGAGCGGCCCGATCAGAGTCTGGTCTTCACGGACGATAAAGCAGACGTTGCCTCCCGCTTCCTTCGCTTGACGGAGCGCCTTGCGCGCGTTCGTACCCGCTTCGTTGCCCGTCATGCCGAAGCCAATCCCCAAGCTTAAGGTGATTCCGTATGTTTTCTTGGCGTCTTTAGCTAAAGGTATCGTCTTATAGCCGCCCGTTTCCCGTTCGAATACGCCCCGGGTCGTAAAAAATAGGAACTCGTCACCGCCGAGAGACGTCAAGTATCCGTCCAGCGATTCAACATATTCGAGCAGCATGCGGTGAATATCGAGTTTCAGTTTCTGGATCTCGTGCTCGTTCTCGCGTTTCATCACAAGCGAGTTGAAATTGTCGACATTAATGACGCCGACCACGATTTGCGATTCTTTGTCCCGGCGCGAAGCCGTGGACAGAAGCGCCCGTTCCAGCGTGACGACAATGTCCTGTTCGGAAGGAACCATCCATTCGTTCGCGAGCGAAGAACGGGTCAGCGCCTCCGCCACTTCTTCCACTCCGGTAAAAGCGACGGCGCTCTTGCCCTCGGCCGCAAGCTGTTTATGAAAAGCCTCCAGTTTGTCGGGATGGGAATAATTAGGTCCATCGTAAACGGCAACATCGGCATATTGGAGATCGAGATCTTGCAAAGCCCTCATCACCATCGTTTTCGTCAATGTATCGACAGAGATGCCGCCGACCAATTTGCCCGAGCGGTACGCCCGGAACAACGCTCCGTACAGTGCGGCATCGGTTACTGGGATGTAATGAACCGGAACGGCTACGCCCCTTTCTTTCACTTGCCGATGCTGCCGCGCGCCGGAGACAAGAAGAACCTCCACTTGATCGGCCAACTCCTCGGCAAGGAAAGAGGAGGCCTGCTCGTTCTCCACCATTCTCGCGACAGGAAGAAACGTCGGGAACCATTCGATAACCTTCATCACTTTTGCGACCATCGCGCTTGTTCCTACGATTCCTATTTTAATTTGCGTAGCCTCTTGCTTCTCTCCGAACATATCGTCCCCTCCCGCAAATGTTGAAGCGTTGCGCAGCGTTATCTCAATCGTTACCTGATACCCTTTAAATCCGACCTTTCGGCAAAAGCGAATGACCGTCATCTCGCCAACGAGCGACGGATAAGAACTGTTAACTGTTAATGGCTCGCCCTTAAGTCCATTAGTTTACCGCCTTTTGCAAATAAAGTGAAACGGCTCCTAGGACGCCGGCTTTATTGCCGAGAGACGCCTTCACCAATTTGACGTTTGCAAAGCTTTCCATCACCAATTCCTTCGTTCTTCGCTCGACCATATCGACGAGCCGTTCCTGTTCCATGACGCCGCCTCCGACGATGATAGCGGAAGGATTAAAAATATGAACGAATGAGGCCAAACCTACCGCCACGTCATTCACCCACCGCTCTAAAACGCCTTCCAGCTTAAGGTCGCCCCTGTCAATTTTATCGAAAATGATTTTCCCGTTGACGCATTCCGGATCTGCGAGCATCGCATTTCGCACGAGAGCGGTCGTTGACGCGTATTTCTCGTAAAAATGCGCTCTCTCCCCGTTGCCGGCGGAAGCATGCGTAATAATATGGCCGAATTCGCCCGCAACGCCCTCGGCCCCTCTATAGATTCGACGGTCGATGACAATGGCGCCGCCAATGCCGGTTCCATAGGTCAAGCACAGGAAATCTCGAAACGATCGGCCCGCGCCGAAGTATCCTTCCCCCAACGCCGCGGCGTTTACGTCGTTTTCCACTTTGACCGGCTTGCGGAATTCTTCCGTTAATATATCTTTTATTCTCGTTCCGGTATATCCGGGTATATTCTCATTGGCGTAGACGATATATCCTTCATCGGGGTTCACTTGTCCGGCCGTGCTGATCGCGATCGCATCGAAATCGCGAAATTCGCCGATCTTCCGAATCAATTTGTTGATTACATAATTGCCGCCTTTTTCGCTTTCGGTATCATACTCTTGAAACTGCTCGATTCGGCCGTTCTCGTCGCTGATGCAAATCTTGGTTGATGTTCCGCCGATATCCGCCGCTACAAATTTCATGCCCGATTCGACCTGCCCTTCTAGGCTTACCCAATAGTTTCTTTTTCAGACTCATGTTAACCAATCCTCTGCAAAAGTTGTAATCTTTTCTCCTACTCCACTATAGCACTATTCCCAGGATAGGTAAATATTTTTTCCTTTTTCACATCCCCTTATCGGAGCAATTCTCCACCTATTCATTTAGGCCGAAAAATAGAAAGCATGACAGCTCCCTCGGGAGTTACCGCCATTGTCTAACCGCTTTTCTATTCATTGGTGCGCTTGCCTCCGATCAACATTCCCACACCGCTTGCAAGGTGCGGCCCGTTCGGATCGCCTCTTCAATTTGGCAAGCCAAATATACGTCCAGCAAAGCTTCCTGCAAACTGTAAAAGCCGACGCCGTTCCGCGCGTAATCGCCCATCTTCTCCAAACATTCGGCGATGGCGATTTCTTCGTCGCTCAGCCGCGCGGGCGCGAACGGATTGCGGTACAGCCACCGCTCTCCGGCAATAATGCCTTTCAAATAATGGCCTTCCAAATTGCCGCCCGCTCCTGCCGACATTCGCTTGCATTCCGTTTCGATCGGGGTATCGTAATCCGCCAAATACCGCAGGCCGTTGTTAACGATCTCCCCTTTCTCCCCGCGGATCAAAATCCGCTCTCCCCGTATCCGGGAAAAATATTGATCCCGCGCAAAATCGAACACGCCCAGCTTCCCCCCGCCGAATTGCAGCCAAGCCATATCCTGCACCGAATCGGTCAATCCCGCTTCCGTCGGCATTCGATCCCGGTGCGGCCCTTCGACGATCGGCGATATGAAACGGGAAGCGGTTATCGACACTTCCATCCTGTTGCCGGCAGGAATACCTACATAAGCGCGGATTAGGCCGATGCCATGGTATCCGTGCGCCGCGGAAACTTGCGCTTGCGTAATCTCGCCCAGCAGTCCCAAGCGGATCGCTTCCAGGCGCGCCGCATGGAGCGGTTGAAACGGGTACTGCTCGGCAACTTGGATTCGCGCCTGCGGGCCGATCTTCTCCCGCAGGGCACAAATGCCCGCCGTATCGGCGGCGGGAGGCGTTTCCGCAAGCAACGGCACGCCCAGCCCGGCCAACCGGACGAGCATGTCGGCTGCCGCCGATTTGGAGACGGCGGATACGATGAAATCCGGATTGGCCGCTTCGATCAGTTCCTCCGCCGTTTCATACCCTTTCACGTTCCACGATCGTTCGATCCCGCGCCGTTTCAGTTCGTCGCGGACGACTACGCCCGCAAGCTGAAACCGTTCAGGCAGCGACGAAGCAATCCGGCTGTAAAACTGTGCGCGCCAGCCCGCGCCGATCAATCCGAATCGAATCGGTCTCATGTTCATTCCTCCAATCGATTTTGAGTTGTTCCGGCATGACGAGAACGCCCCCGGCGAAACGGTTCTCGCCTTTAAACGCCAAATCGCCGAGGCCGAGGCCGTTTTGATTGCAACGCCTGAATATAACTGGTCGATTCCCAGCGTTCTGAAAAATGCGCTCGACTGGTCGTCCCGCGTTGAGAAAGTCATGATCGGCAAGCCGACAATGGTCATCGGCGCGACGCAGGGAATGCTGGGCACGATCCGCGCGCAGCTTCATTTGCGCGAAATTTTGGCGAGTTCCGGCGTAGGCGCTCGTCTAATGCCGACGGGCGCCAGCGAGTTTCTGATCAACAACGTTCAGCAAAAATTCGACGAATCCGGCCGGTTTACCGATGAGCCTACGCTCGCCTTACTGGATAAAATCGTCCGTCAATTCGTCGATTTCGCCCAAGCAAAGTAACTGCGTTTCTAGCAAAACGGCCGCCATTCCTCCGAAAAGCAATGATTTGGATTTGAGCAATTGCCCCACATATTATATAATTTTTGAATAGTGGGGTATATCATAAGGAGGAATGCTTTATCCGTAAAGTAGGAAGAAACGATCCGTGCCCTTGCGGCAGCGGTCAAAAATACAAGCGTTGCTGTTTAGAAAAAGATAAAGCCAGCAATGTCATACCTATTACTTCCGGGAGCCGCGCCTCGCAGAAAGAGAATAGCGACGGCCATGCGGAGCCGCAATTGCCGAGCTTTCAACCCGAAAGCGTGAAAGAACTTATCGAAGATGAATTGAACTGGGAGAGTCCGCTATATCAACTGATTGCCCGCCTCTTCGTCGACAATACGGCGGGAACGTACGAATGGGACATCATCGGCGCGACGGTATGCTTCTGGCATATGTATGCGCACAAAACGAAGCCGAATATTAAAAAAGCGGGAGTTTTCCCGGCAGCGCTCGAATATTTTGTCGGTCAGGCATACGGTTTCGAATTCGTGACACGCTCGTATTTATCCGAGAAATATGATATATCGGAAGGTACGATTACCCAGCGCACGCGGCAGCTGATCGAATTCGCCGAAGAGAGCACCGGCAGGGCGCGATAGATTTATATTACCACTCAAAAGATCGGAGGCAGCGTTAGCGCCTCCGATCTTTTGTTGTTCCCGCTCATCTCCAAGCTTGGACGCACACCGGCTTGCCGACGCAAACTTCCTCGCCGACTTGCCGCAGCCGTCCCGTTTCGCCGTCAATTTCGTACGTAACAAGACTGTCTGTGTTTTGGTTCGCCGCGATCAGAAACTTTCCGTTCGGCATAAGGGCGAAATTGCGGGGAAACGAACCGCCCGTCGGAGCGAATTGAACCGGCGACAATTCTCCCGTTTTAGCGTCGATCGAATAGACCGCAATACTGTCATGCCCCCGATTGGATCCGTATAAAAACCGCCCGTCCGCAGAAATATGGATATCCGCGCACCAGCTTTCCCCGGCGAAATCGGCGGGAAGAGTGGAAATCGTCTGAATCTCCGCGAGCGAACCATGTCCCCCGTCGTAAGCGAAGGCTGTAACCGTACTGTCCAGCTCATTGATTACATAACCGAATCGTCCGGAAGGATGGAAGGCGAAATGGCGCGGCCCGGCGCCCGATTTCAGCGGGACGGCGTCATGGCGGACAAGCGCGCCGCCCGCCGAATTCGTACGGTACACGACGATTCGGTCCATGCCCAAATCCGGCGCGAATAGATACGACTCGGACCTATCTGCGACGATGGAATGCGGATGCGCAGCCTCCTGTCGATCGGGCCGTACGCTGATGCCGATATGATCGATCTTCTCCGTCATGGCGCCGATCCCTTCGTCGCTGAGGGGATAATGGCAGATGTTCCCGCTCGAATAGTTCGTCACGTATAACCGCTTGCCTTGCGAATCGGTCATGACATAGCAAGGATCGGCGCCGAGCGTCGGCTGTTCGTTCAAATAAGCGAGCTTGCCGGACTCGGGATCGATCGTATAACTGACGACGGAGCCTTCGGCGGTTTCGCTGACCGAATACAGACGATTGCGTTTCGGATCCAACGTTAAGAACGAGGGATTCGCTATATTCGAATAGCTTTCAATAAGAGTTAAAACTCCCGTCTCGGCCCGAAACGAAAACAAATAGATTCCAGGCGACGACTTGTCGGCATAGGAGCCGACATATACAAATATTTCATTCTCATTCGCTTTCATAGCATTCCCCTCCGCATAAAAAACTGTTAGTCTAAACATTTCGACATCAAAGATGCAATCCCTCTAAACATGCAGCACGATTTTCAAGTTGCGGCGAGCCTGTAGAAGCGCTTGCTTTCCATTATTTTAACATCACGAAGATTCTCCCTTTTTGGTAGTATAGTATTAATTTCATATTTTGAGTGGAGAGTCGAATATTTTGAAAATTTTACATATATTTGCCATGTTATTCGTTATATGCTCCGGAACAGCCGGTCTATTTCCCGAATTGGCGGCGGCGCAATCGGATCCGCCTTTCGGCGATATTTCCAATAGTTTTGCCAAAGATGAAATCATAGATTTGTATGAACGGGGCATCGTTACCGGTACGGGCAATCATACGTTCGAACCGAAGAAACCGATCGCCCGTGCCGAATTTATCGCATTATTGATGCGAATGTTCGGCATGGAGCCTGTGAACGCGGCCGTCCCCGCCTTCTCCGATGTGCCGGCAAACGCATGGTATTACGGATGGATATACGCCGCCTTGCATTTGAACATCGCAAACGGAACGGGAGAGAATACGGCAAGTCCCATGAAGCCGATTACCCGTCAAGAAGCCGCAGCCCTCGTCGCGCGGGCGCTGAAACAGGATGGCGGTCAGCCGGCAAACGATAACCTGCCTTTTGCGGATGCGGACAATATTTCCAGTTGGGCGAAGCCGCTTGTCGCATCAATTCGGCAGTTCGATCTGATGTCGGGCGACGAGAGCGGATTCCGCCCGCATGATCCGATCACCCGAGAGGAAACGGCTGCCGTATTGTCCCGCATCCTGCGCCATCCCCGGCTCAAAACCCAATTCGATCGGGAAGCCGGTTCCATGCTGCAGATCGGCTGGCAGTATAATGAGCCGGCGGAACAATTTATCCGAAGAGTGGAACAATCCAATCTCGACGTCATATCGCCCCGCTGGTTTTTCCTGGACCGGAACGAATGGTTTCGCGAGGAAACGGATCAAACTTTATACGCTTGGGCCAAGCAGAGCGGCATGGAAATATGGGCGATGCTCGGCAACCGTTCCGACGCGGAACTGACGCATGACATGCTGTCGGACGATGAACGGAGAGCCGCATTAGTCCGCACGATCGCGGACCGGGTACAAAGTTACGGGCTGGACGGCATCAACGTCGATTTTGAAAATGTTGCTCCGGCGGACCGCACCGGAATGACCGCTTTCATCCGGGAGCTTGCCGAAGCGCTGCATGCGCTGCAAGCGACGTTGTCGGTTAACGTTTCGCCCGATTTAGGATCGGATTGGACCGCGGCGTTCGATTATCAAGCATTGGGCGAAGCGGCCGATTACATCGTATTAATGGGGTACGACGAGCATTGGAACGGCGCGCCCTCCGCGGGATCGGTCTCTTCTCTCCCTTGGCTCCGCCAAGGAATCGAGACATTGCTGGGGAACGTCTCCGCCGGGAAAACGATACTGGCGCTCCCTTTCTATACGCGCGATTGGGCCTTGCAACCAGAAGGAGTGAAGGCGACGGATATGACGCTCGAGGGGCAAAATGAATTGATGCGGGCAACGCGGGCCAAGTCCGTATGGAACTCTACGCTCGGGCAATATGTCGCCGGATATAAGGTCGGCAGCGTCGAACACCGCTTATGGCTGGAGGACGGCCGCTCCTTGTCCGCCAAATCCGCGATGGCATCGGAATACGGAATCGCGGGATTCGCCTACTGGCATGTGGGAGCGGAAAGCCCGGACATATGGGCAAGCCTGAAAAATGCGGAGCGGTACGCTTTATTTAGGTTCGGGGAATGAGAGATAAATAACAACGGCCTTAACTCGATCGTTCAAGTTAAGGCCGTTCCTATCAATCTTCTTCGATTAAATCCCGATTCAAATACGTTTCCAATATGTTCGTTCCCCGAAAGACGGTATGCGCCAATTCGTAGTTCGGGAAAGCATGCTCGCATTGTTCTTTATAAGCCATATCGGCGTCGTAATGCGTCAGATGATCCGCCACTTCTTGTTCCGACAAGCCTTGCCGGCGCTGCCTTTGCACGACCGTATCGCGGTCCGCAAAGATGAACAGCCGCACGACATGTTCTCCGTACATTTGCTTCAGAATCTCCGCCCCGTGCGGATTAACTACCAGATAAAACGATCCGTTCTGCTTGAACGCTTCTTCGATATCGCGCTTATTAATCCCGTACCAATTCCCGTTAATTTCAACGCTCTCCAGGAATTCTCCGTTCGCTTCCGCTTCCTTAAATTGCTCCAATGTCACGAAATGATAATCTTGCTCGTTCAATTCGCTAGGACGAGGCTTTCTCGTTGTGTATGATATGACTCTCTTTATTTCCAATGTCGATCCAATCGAATGCGCTACCGTTTTGCGACCAACGCCGTCCGGGCCGGTAAAAGCAAAAATGAAATCGCGATCCTTCAATTCATACATACTATCCCCTCCTAAAAGTTTGTGAGCGACACTTCAACGATGCGACAAATCGTTTGGGCGAAGCGTCGGATTCGTTCCGTTGCGAAATAAAGCGCTTACTCAGATTTTACTTTCACAGAGCGAAAAAATGTTGCGTATACATTATTATACAATAAAATTAATAAACATGTGAACCTTCTTTTTTTAGGAAAAAACATATTTTACAGCCAAATTCCGCTCAAAAGCTTGATTCCCGCGTCAATCCGCTCCAGCGGAATGCCGCCGAAGCCGATAAAAAATTCTTTTCGCGCCGTCGCGGGAGGGCTAAGCCAGGTAAACGCCGCCGAAGCGACTCTTATGCCCGCTTCTTTCGCTTCCCGCACCATTTGCTCCTCCGGCTTGGGGCTGTCGACCTCCAATAAAATGTGGAATCCCGCATCCTTGCCGATGACGTTCGCTTTCTCCCCAAAGTGCGTCCGAATCGAATCGATCAACAGATCGTGCTTTTTCCGGTAAACGTTGCGCATTTTGCGGATATGTTTTTCCAACAAGCCTTTCTCCATAAAAAGCTGGAGCGTCGTCTGGTGCAAAGGAGATGAAGACTGCTCGAATAAAAGATCGTATTGCAGCCTCTGATAATCTTCGACCAGCGAATAGGGAAGAACCATGTAATTGACACACAATGCAGGCGCCAGCACTTGCGAGAATCCTCCCAAATAAATGACGTTTCCGTTTCGCCGTAATCCCTGTAAAGACGGAATCGGCCTGCCGTGGTACCGGAATTCGCCGTCGTAATCGTCCTCAATGATATATCCGCCCGTTTCATCCGCCCATTCCAGCAACTGCAGCCGTTTCGAAATCGGCATGATCATGCCTCGCGGAAACTGATGCGACGGTGAAACGCTCACAAGCTTGGCGCGGCTGGCATTCAGTTCACGAATATCGATGCCGTCCTCCTCAAGCGAGATGGGAACGATCCGGTAGCCGTGCTTCCGAAACGTAGACGAAAACAGAACGTATCCGGGGTTTTCGAACGCGATTTCCCCCGACCGGTCTTTCAGCATCATGCTCAAAAAATTCAATAGCAGATGCTGATCCGCCCCGATTACAATTTGTTCGGGCGAGCATGCGACGCCTCGGAAGCGATGAAGGTACTTGGCGATTTCCTGCCGCAATCCGGGCTCGCCTTGCGGATCTCCATAGAACAGCAACCCGGAGCGTTCCGGGGACAGCGCTTGTCGGAACAGTTTGCGCCATGTTTGGAACGGGAAGTGCGTAAAATCGTTTTGGGACAGATGGAAATCATATTCGTACACCTTATTGTCCCGGGTCGGAAAGGCTTGTTTCCCGTTATATCCGTCATCCGGTCCGTCGTCATTTCCAAGGCGCGCATAAGGCTCGGGCAGCTTTCGGACGTAAAGCCCGCGCCTTTGTTCGCTCTCGACGAATCCTTCGGCAACGAGCTGTTGATAAGCGAGTTCGATCGGCGTCGTGCTCAAGTCAAGAAAATCGGCGAGTTTGCGGACCGACGGCAGGCGGTCGTTCTCCTCCAGCCTGCCGGAGACGATCTCCTGTTTGATATGCTCGTATAATTGTACATATTGAGGGACCGGACTGCTCCCGTCCAGTTTTGGAATGAGCATCGCATTCGCACCTGCCAATCTGTCCTTTTCATTTTTGCAAAACTGCATATTTTCAAGTATACAATGATCGGCTATAGTAGGCTATACAAAACTAAGGAGGTTCACACACATGCAATCGCAAGCCGTAAAGTTGTTGGAAGGCGACAAAGTCTACTTGCGGCCAATCGGCCTGGACGATACGGAACTTTATTTCCGTATGCTGTTTCATCCGGAAACGCGGAGGTTGACCGGAACGAAGAAGCATTTCACAAAAGAACAGATCCGTCAATATATCGAAGGAAAGACGCATGATTCTTCCACCGTTCTCCTGTTGATTGCGCTATGCGAAACGGACGAGGTCATCGGCGACATCGCTTTGCAGGATATCGACGCGACGAACCGCAACGCCAATATCCGCATCGCCATTGACGGGAGCGGCCATCAAGGAAAAGGATACGGGAGCGAAGCGTTACACTTGATGCTTGATTACGGCTTCGGCATCCTCAATTTGCACCGGATCGAACTGAACGTATTCGACTATAACGGCCGGGCCAAGCATGTTTACGAGAAATTGGGATTCAAGCAGGAGGGCGTGCAGCGGGAGGCGCTGTTCTATGATCATAAATATCACGACTCGATAATGATGAGCATTCTGGAGGATGAATACCGGCGCATGCGAAATATCCGGTAAGCGGAATGAGGCTAATGCAACGTTCAAATTTGTTGTCGAACTGCAACCGCCGTATTCTTGCTTCAAGACGATTGCAGTTCGGTCGCTTATCAATCGGCGAATCCGGCAGAAAACTACAAATTCGGGATTTGCCAATCGATCTCCTCCCGGCCCTGCTCCCGCAGCCATGCATTCACCCGGGAGAAATGCTTGCACCCGAAAAATCCGCGGTGCGCGGACAAAGGGCTCGGATGCGGCGCCCGCAGCACCAGATGCTTCGTTCGGTCGATCAGCTGCATCTTGTTGCCGGCATGACTCCCCCATAATAAGAAGACGACCGGTTCTTCCTTATGATTCAACGTTTGAATGACGCGGTCCGTAAACTGTTCCCAGCCCATCCCTTTATGGGAATTCGGGCTGCTCTCCCTTACCGTCAGCACCGTATTGAGCATCAGCACTCCCTGTTCCGCCCAATGGCGCAAATAGCCGTTATTCGGGATGTAGCAGCCGAGATCGTCGCGCAATTCTTTGAACATATTCAACAGCGACGGAGGCGTCGCCACGCCCGGCTTCACCGAGAAGCTGAGGCCATGCGCTTGCCCGGCGCCGTGATACGGGTCTTGTCCGAGAATAACGGCCTTCACCGCCGCGAAAGGCGTATAATGAAGCGCGTTGTAAATATCATGCATATTCGGATATATCGTTTGCGTCGAATACTCTTGTTTCAAGAAGCTTCTTAATTCGGCGTAATACGGCTTTTGGAATTCTTCGTCCAGCCACTCCGCCCAATCGTTTTTCAAAATCGGCATATTCCCTCTCCGCCTTTCTCCGCTGCAATTCTACTCGCCGCCTATTGTAACATGACTATATTCGCTTGAGAATAGGACATGCCTCCCGATGAAGAAAAAAGCCGAGATTTTAAGAAAAAAAGATTTTCGACCGATAATCGCCCATAATCCCGCTTCCTTTCCGTTCTATGCAAAGTCACCTCTTCATTTCACTCCAAATCTTACGATAACTTCCAATTCCGAACCATTGCTCCCCCTCCCCCGAATTCGCCTTGTTTTCCGTGCTATAATATGGATATTGTGTGGAACGAGGAAACAAAGGTAAAGGAGATTGCAGCAGTGATCGTGGAAGATAACGCAGCACCAAAACGGGTAAATCGTTGGCTTGTATTGGCGAATGTTTCCGTAGGCACCTTTATGGCAACTCTGGACGGGAGCATTGCCAATGTGGCGCTGCCTACCATTGCCGAAGAGCTGCAAAGTCCGGTACATGTCGTGCAATGGGTTTTGACCTCCTATTTGCTCACCATTTGCGCCTTGCTGCCCATCATGGGGAAAATATCCGATTTGCTCGGAAGAAGCCGGATTTACAATTTCGGCTTTTTGATTTTCACGGCGGGATCGGCTCTTTGCGGTTTATCGGATACGCTGGCTCTGTTAATCGCGGCAAGAATCGTGCAGGCGGCGGGAGCCGCTTGTTTAATGTCCAACAGTCAGGCGATCGTAGCGGAATTGTTCGCGGGCGGGGGACGAGGCCGAGCGTTGGGCATCGTCGGCACCGTCGTGTCTCTCGGATCGCTAACCGGCCCGGCCATCGGCGGCATTCTCGTCGGCAGCCTGGGGTGGCCGTCCATCTTCTGGATCAACGTTCCGATCGGCATCGCCGGCATGATCGCGGGATGGTTCATTTTGCCGCGGCATTCGGGCAAGAGAGCGCAGGAACCTTTCGATTTCCGCGGCTCCGTCCTGTTTATCGTCGGCATCGTCGCCTTCCTGTTTACGGTATCGAACGGCCAAGATTGGGGCTGGTCCTCTCCGGCTACATGGGTGCTCGGCCTCGGGGCATTGGCGGTGCTCGGCTGGTTTTATCTATGGGAAAAGAAAACGCGCTATCCGATGCTCGATTTCGGGCTATACCGCATCCGTGCGTTTGCCTTCGGCAATATGGCCGCATTGTTGTCGTTCGTCGCCCTTTTCTGCACGAATGTGATGATGCCGTTCTATATGCAAAATGTGCTTCATTATTCGCCGGAGAAGACAGGTTACGCGATGATGCTGTATCCGCTCACGATGGCCGTTATTGCCCCGCTGTCGGGATGGCTGTCCGATAAGATCGGCTATATTTGGTTAACGACAACGGGGCTTGCCGTCAATGCCGCAGCCTTCGCGCTGCTCAACACGTTAACTACGCAAGAAAGCGTCTGGACGGTCGGACTGCATCTTGCCCTGTTCGGGCTTGGAGCGGGATTATTCCAATCGCCCAATAACTCGAGCGTCATGGAAGCCGTTCCCCGGTCCAAACTGGGAACCGCCGGCGGATTAAACGCTTTGGTCCGGAATATCGGCATGGTGCTCGGCATCGCCTTGTCCGTGTCGCTCTACTCCACCCGTTTATATCAAAGCGGAACCATCTCCGGCGCGGACCCCGCCGCCGATCCGCAAGCCGTATTAAGCGCGCTTCATTGGGTGTTCTGGACGGCGATGGCGATTTGCCTGCTCGCCCTGTTCTTCTCGTCGCTGCGCATTCGAAGCAAGGAACCGTCTGCGCAAAACTAACGGTTGCCGGCGCAATGCCCGTAAATACGTGAAAAGGGGATGATGCTGTTGAACGATCGGGGCTTGCTTATCAGTTATGTCAAAGCGAACTGGCCTTATTACTTATTAGCGGTAACTCTTATTATCGCGTCGAACGTCGACCAAGCCGCCCTCCCCCGCGTCCTCGGCCAATTTACCGACGCTTTGAAGGACGGAACCGCCGACCGGTCCTCGATCGTCAAGTACAGCTTGCTGCTGCTGGCGATCGGCGTTTCGTACGGCGTATTGTTCGGCCTGGGACAGTATACGGTCATGAGGCTCGGGCGCAAGTTCGAATTTCAAACGAGACAAAAGCTGTTCCGGAAATTTACCGATTTAAGCGAGCATTATTTCTCCAAACAAGGAACCGGCAAATTGCTCAGTTACGTGATGAACGACGTCACGTCGGTGCGGGAATCGATTTCGAACGGCGTCAATCAAATGACGAACGCGCTGTTTCTGCTTCTTTCATGCATCGTCATGATGGCGTTAAGCTCCATTCCGGGCTCGTTAATCGCGATCAGCATTTGTCCGCTGCTGGTCATTCCGTTTCTTGTCGTCTATTTCGGTCCGCAAATCCGCAGACGGTCCATGAACGTGCAGGAAGCGCTGGCCACGATGACGGAATCGGCGGAAGAACAACTCGGCGGAATCCGCGTGACGAAAACGTTCGCCGCCGAAGAGATCGCCAAACGCCGGTTCGCCGGGCCGGTGGACGGGGTTCGCGACGCGCAGCTTCGTCTGGTGCGGCTGTCTTCCGTTTTCCAAGCTATGCTGCCGTTTCTCGGCGCGTTATCGTTGATCGCCTCTTTGCTCGTAGGCGGATATATGACGATTCAACATACGATCACGCTAGGCAACTTCGTCGCGCTGACTCTGTATTTGCGCATCATTATGGGCCCGCTGCAGCAAATCGGCAACGTCATCAACATGATGCAGCGTTCGCGCGCGTCGCTTGAACGGGTGAACCGGCTGCTGTCCGAAGTGCCGGACGTGCGCGAGTCGGAGATGGCTACGCCGCTTGAGAAAGTCGGCGAAATCCGCTTCAGAAGCATGTCGTTCGCTTATCCGAACGCGAATGGGCCTTCGCTGCGCGATATCGATCTTGCCATACGCCCAGGCCGCACTCTCGGCATCGTCGGCAAAACGGGCAGCGGCAAAACGACGCTGGTCAAGCTGCTGCTGCGCATTTACGAGCCGCCCCGGAATACGATTCGGATCGACGGCCAAGATATTCGCGACATTACGTTGGAAAGCCTTCGCTCCAAGCTCGCCTACGTGCCGCAGGACGGATTTCTGTTCAGCACTTCGATCCGGGACAACATTGCGTTCAGCGACCGCGATGCTCCGCTAAGCGAAATCGAAAAGGGCGCGAAGCAGGCGATGATCTACGATAATGTCATTCAATTTCCGGAAGGCTTTGACACGAAGCTGGGCGAGCGGGGCGTCACCTTGTCCGGCGGGCAGCGCCAGCGCACGAGCTTGGCGCGGGGACTGATGAAAAAAGCGCCGGTACTCATTCTGGACGACAGCATGAGCGCGGTGGATGCGGTAACGGAAAGCAACATTATCGCCAATCTCAAGAAAGAACGGAAAAATAAAACGACGATCATCATCTCGCACCGCATTAGCGCCGTAAAGCATGCGGATGAAATTATCGTCTTGGACGAAGGCCGAATTGTGCAACGCGGCACGCATGAGCAACTGATTATGGAAACGGGCGGCATCTACGCTTCCTTGCACCGAATTCAAGAGGAGGGCTTGCAGCATGCCGAATCTTAACCGAACCGGCGGCGATTCGGCCCCGCATGCGCCCGGCAGCGGGCGGGCCGCCTCCTTCAAAGCGGTATTGTCGTATGCCAAGCCGCATCGCTTGACGTTTCTGGCGATTTTCCTTTGCTCTATCCTTGGCATATCGGCGGAGCTGCTTCAGCCTTATCTCGTGAAAATCGCCATTGACGATCATCTTGCCGCGGGCAATGCGGAAATGAAATTTTTGATCGTCATTGCGGCCGTTTATTTGGGGCTTTCCGCCGTCAGCTTCCTGTTTACTTATTTGCAAAACAATTTGCTGCAATATGCGGGGCAAAATATCGTCGCCCGCATACGAAAAGAGTTGTTCGCCCATATCTCAAAGCTGTCGATGTCTTTTTTCGACCGGTTTCATATCGGCAGCCTGGTGACGAACGTATCCAGCGATACGGAGACGATCAGCCAATTTTTCACCCAGGTCCTTCTCAGTTTAATTCGCGACGGGATGATGCTTGTGCTTATCATCGCGTTCATGTTTCATCTGGACGCCACTTTGGCTTGGTATTGTCTGCTTGTGCTTCCGGTTATCGCAACGATCGCCTTCTTGTTTCGCAAATATTTGCGCCAAACGTATCAACAGGCGAGAAGCCGGCTATCGCGGCTGATCGCGTTTGTCGCCGAAAACTTATCCGGCATGGGGCTCATCCAATCGTTCCATCAAGAGGACGAGCAAGTCAAACGTTTCGCGGTGCAAAATAAAAACTACTGGGAGGCCAATATCCGGGAAATACGCGCCCATGTATTCTTCAACCGCACCTTCGATATTTTGGGAAATGTGGCCCTTGTGCTTATGGTATGGTTAGGCGGGATGGCGGTATTTCATGAACAGATTCATTTTGGGGTGTTATACGCGTTCATCAGCTATATCCGCCAATTTTTTCAACCGATCAACCAAATTACGATGCAATGGAATACGTTCCAATCGACGATCGTGTCGATGGACCGGATATGGAATATTTTAAGCGTCTCGCCGGAAGTGAAGGATCCGAATCCCGAAGAAACGATTGACGTTCGTCCGGAACATGTTCGGGGGAAAATCGATTTTAACCGAATCCGGTTCGGATATCGGGAAGACCGTCCGGTCATCCGGCAGCTCGATTTGCATCTCGAGGCCGGAGAAATGGTGGGCGTCGTCGGCGCGACGGGAGCGGGCAAGAGCACGTTGATCGGCTTGCTGAACCGGTTCTACGATGTGAATCGGGGCAGCATCGAAATCGACGGTACGGATATCCGGCGTATTCCGCAGGAGACGCTGCACCGGATCGTGGGCTTGATCCAGCAGGAGCCGTTTCTGTTCTCCGGCTCGATCGTCGATAATGTGCGCCTGTTCCGGGAGGACATATCGAGGGAAAAAGTGATCGAAGCGTGCGAATTCGTCGGGGCCCATCCGATGATTATGCGCTTGTCCCGCCAATATGACACGGTTTTGTCCGAGCGGGGAAGCGGACTGTCCGCAGGCGAGCGGCAGTTGATTTCCTTTGCGAGAATCGTCGTATTTCAGCCGAAAATATTAATTTTAGACGAAGCGACGGCGAATTTGGACTCGCAGACGGAACAATGGGTACAGAACGCCCTGCAATCCGTGTCTGCGGGACGGACGACGATCGTGATCGCGCACCGGCTTTCCACCGTAATGCAAGCCGACCGCATTATCGTGATGAAGAACGGGCATATCGCGGAGCAGGGCACGCATGAGCAATTGCTCGCTAGGCGCGGATATTACGAGGAGCTGTACCGTCATGCGCGAAACGCGGGGGGGCGGTGGCGGTCGCGCGGAAACGGCGCACGGCGCGGTATGAGTTTAACACGAGGCTAGCTGCGGGTAAGTTAATGGCCGGAACCTCCCGGCAAGATACTCGCAGCGAGCGTTTTGGCCTCCTTGGATCCCGGATTTGCCTTCCTGTAATGTCGTCCTTTATCGGTATCCCGCTCGCTCATGGCATGATCCCCGGAGCCCGGCCTTCTGAACGAGAGGGATATCGACAAAAGGGCGAGAATAAATTAGAAAAGCCATCCTAGGGAGAATATCTACCCTATGATGGCTTTTTGATTGATGCATTGAATGCTAAATGCCGCTTCCGTCCCTCTCGACTCTCACGAGCTTGATATTATCGATATCAATGTTGTAAGGAACGGGAAGCACCGCATCCGAATCGTTTCTGCCGAAGCCGAACATGAATTTGTACGAGCCGTCATTGCCGACGCGGATGATGGCCTCGTACGTTTTCATCGTTTGATCGACAGTAAAGGTTTGCTTCGGCGCGCCGGAATCCACCAATTCGACATAGATCGGCCGGCTATAGTCGGAGCGCATGTCGAACGCGATTTTGTAGGTGCCGCTCGTGACGCTGACAGGCTCCTGATAGAATTGAATATGCCACCAATCCCAGCCTTCCGCGGCGATCTCCACCTTCGCTTGGCCATTGTCCGCCGTAATGTTCGCGTCTCCGGCCCATTCTTCATAGTCGCCTTGGTTATGCGTTTTCCATCCGTCCAGCCCGCTGTCGAACGTTCCGTTCTCAATCGCATTGTCCCCGACCTCGATCCAGCCTTCTACGGGATCCGGATTCGTTCCGCCACCGTCAACCTCCGTTAATTCCACATCGTCAAAATAAACCGCATGCCGCTCGTCAGGAGTCGCCTTCGCCCCGTTCACGACATTGCCTACGCAGAAATTCAGCTTCAAAGAAACGTTCTGCGCGGCGGTAAATTGACGGGTATAGACGAGTTGGCGATCGCCGGTGATATCAAACTTCGCATCCTGTACGGGAGACGTGTTTGTAAATTCGACGCGAATCGGACGATCGGCGGTCGACCACGCTTTGAAACGGAGCTCATACGTTTTGCCCGCCTGCAAAGGAATGCCTTCCTGGAACAATTGCGTCGTCCAATTTTCCGTTCCTATCGCAGTAATATCGAGTTTAGCCGCTCCGTCTTCCACGGTAAATACGGACGCTCCGCCGTTCCCTGCCCAATGGCTCCAATGCTCGTTCCCGCCGGACCAATCGCCGTTGCGAATCAAGTTGCCGCTCTCCGCGATAATCGTCTGTTTCACTCTCGCATGCGCATACCCTTCCGCTTCGACCGCAACCGTATACGTTCCCGGCTCGGGGAAACAATCCGCGGCGAACGTAAGCACGCCTTCCTGCAATTGATATTCGCCGGTTTGCAGCGCCGTGCCGTTAATTTTCACCTTGGTAACCGCCTGACGCCACTCTTCCCGATCCGCAAACGTAATTGCAATCGGCCGGCCTGCGGAAGCAGGTTCCGCATATAAAGCCGGCGGCCGTTGGACCGGCGCGTCTTTCACTTCAAGCACGACATTGTCGAGAAATAAATCATGCGCGTTCAAGTCCGGGTCTCCCGCAATTTTACCCAGCAAAAACTTCAAGTCGACCGTTTCGTCCCGGGTCATGCGGAACTCGAACCGATAACGCTTCATGTCCTTCGTGAGATCGACGATTTGATCGAAATAACGGAAGTATCCCGCATTCTCCACCGTAACTTGCATTTTCCGGTTCGCGGTGGAACGCGCGTCGAACTCAAGAATATAGTCGATACCGGACGCCAGCTTCAATCCTGATTGAATCATCAGATTGCCATGAGGCGCAGACCCTCTGTTTGCGATTTGCAGCTTCGCTTCCCCATCCACAACGGAACCGGCGATGGCGCCGTCCACCGCGATTACCTCCCACGATTCCAGACCGCGGTCGAACCCGCCGTTAACGAGCGGATAAAATTCAAGTTCCGGATCGTAATATGCGCTCGTACGGATCAGTTTGATATTGTCCATCGTGACCGTTCCTTTGGCGCCGCCCAGATGAAATACGATTTGCGCCTCGCGGTCCGTTGCATTCGGCATGGAGAAAGAGGCCGTTCTAGGCGCAAAGGAAGGATCAAGCGCGACGGTTTGTTTGCCGTACGATGTCATGCCGTCCTTGCTTGCGAGCTCGATTTCGATCGTTCTGTCGGTAGTCGCGCTTGCGTCGAACGTTAACTTATAATCCTGCCCTTCGATCAAATATAATCCCTTCTGCGACAAGCGGACGCTTTGCTTCGAGCCGTCGCCCGGATTCGCGATGTTCAGTCTCAATCTGCGCTCCGCTTCGCTCACGCTTGCCGTCGCTTCCGCCCCGGAATCGGCATACACATGCCAGTACGTCATGCGATCCGGATCGCCCTGATCGAACGTGCCGTTGTAAATATGATTGCCGTCGCCGCTCAGCGGCGTTTTCGGGGCGTCGCGGTCATACTCGATGCCGTCGATTTCTTCCATTCTGACGTTGCCGATCCAGACCGGGTCGCCGTTCAAGCCGGCATTGAATTCGATGCGGGCGGCGATGTCCGTATCTTGCTTCATCTGAAATTGCAGTTCGTACCGGTTGAATTCGCCGGTTAACGACAACGTGGAAGAAGGGGAATATGCGGCAAATCCTCTAGCCTCGCCTCCCGTCACTTTCACGCCGATGTCCCGCGCCGAAGTCGTCTTCGCGTCAAAGCTCAATTGATAATACCGTCCTTTGGCGACGGAAACATCCTGCAGCAGTTGTACGGAATAAGGTTGCGTGCCGGGCGAGGCGATATTCATTTTCAAATAGTTGGCGTCTCCAATTCGGTCGATCTGAACGCTTCCCGCACCGCCTTCCCCTCGGAAGAGTCTCCAATAGTCCGTATTGGGAACGTCGTCGAGGTTCGGAACATCCGGTTCGTCCTCGTCGAAGCTGCCGTTATAGACCAAATTCCCGTCCGGCAGCGGCATTTTGGCGTTTGGCGGCAAATCCTCCTTCGGAATGACAGGCGGCTTCGGTTCGCGGTATGGCCTTCCCGTCAACTCGTACATGCGCACATAATCGATTTCCATCGTTTTCGGAAATAACGTAGAGTCGTCGGGATTGCCGTCGAAATGTCCGCCGATTGCCAAATTCATAATGAGATGGAACGGCTGGTCGAACGGCGCCGGATACGTATTGTTGGCCGGTTGATACAAGCTTCTGCTGTACCAATCGTTTTGCGTCGAATACAATTGCCCGTCGACATACCACCGGATTTCGCCCGGTTCCCACTCGATACTGTATACATGGTAATCTTCGATCGTGCCGCCGTTCGGGAACTCGTACTCCTTGCCCGAATACGTATTATTCGGCCAGTTTCCCCCGTAATGAATCGTGCCCCCGACCTTATGCGGCATGCTTCCCCAGCCTTCCATAATGTCGATTTCGCCGGAAGAAGCCCAGGTTCCGTAAGCGTCGTGTTCCGGCATCATCCAGATCGCCGGCCAATATCCTTTGCCCGCGGGCGCCTTGGCGCGAATTTCGAATTTGCCGTACTTCTGGCTGTACTTGCCTTTCGTCTTAATGCGCGTCGACGTATAGTCGAAGCCTTCGTACGCTTCCTTCCTGGCGGTTATGACTAAAGCGCCGTTTTCGACCTTCACGTTTTCGGGGCGATCCGTATAGTATTCCAGTTCGTTATTGCCCCATCCGCCTTCGCCGTTTCCGATGTCAAACGTCCATTTGCCGCGGTCGATTTCAGCGCCCTCGAACTCGTCGCTCCATACGAGAGTCCACATCGGGCGTTGCGGCGAGCCTCCTCCGCCTCCTCCCGATCCGCCGGAGCTCCCGGAGCTGCCTGATCCGCTGCTTGCGGCGCCTGGCGTCTTCCCGGGCGATTCGTTCTGCCCGCTCGTAACAGCTTTCCCGTTCCAATATACGTGTTGCGCATGATTGATTAAACTGTCGATGTTCCCGCTTCCTTCAATGATCGTCCCTTGCGCCTGTTCATTCACGATGAGTTCGGAAACGACGGCGCCGTCCGCCAAGACCACCTTCGTCTTGCCGTTCAATACGAGCTTGCCGATATGGCCCGCGATATGCAGCGTTCTCTCTTTGCCGTCCGTCGCGTTCACCTCGACACCACTCAGCCGGGAATCGTTCAAATTTACGACTCGCCCGCCATTAATATAGGTTGTTCCTTTTACCGTTATCCGTTGCAAAGTCACTTCCCCTGTTCCGATCCCTTCCGTAATATACAGATTGCCGTCGATGACACTATCTTTCAAAATAACTCCTGCGCGGGCCACGATCGCATTGCTTGCAACGTCCCCCCCTGTACGTTCTCCCGCTTCATTCGCCAGCAATCCGATCATCCGGTCGACGATAGCAACCAATTCCGCTCTCGTCATCGCCCGGTCCGGCCGGAATGTCCCGTCGCCGTAGCCTTGCACATAACCGCTTGCGGCCAATGCGCCGATCGCTTCTACCGTTTGCGGATTCAGCGACCCGACATCCGTAAACATGTATCCGCTTTCATGTTTCGCGTGGCCGAAATTGAACAATATTTCGAATGCAAGCGCCGCCTCCGCTCTGCTCAAAGACTTGTGCGGATCCGATTTGCGTTCCCCGTCCAGCATCAAATATCCGGCCTTCACAGCCTTCGCCATTTCCCGGCCATACCACGTTGCAGACGGCGCATCCGCAATCGGTTCCGTCGTTGCCCCTTGCAGGCCAAGCATCCGGTTCATGATCGCGGCGAATTGCGCACGGGAAACGTTTTCATTTGGGCGTACGGTTCCATCGCCATACCCCTGAATAACGCCTAGCTCCGTCCAACGGCGCATCGCGTCGCCCGCCCAATGATTCGCAGGCAAATCTTTGAATCGGCTTGCCTCTAATCCGTCAGCCAAGCCCATTCCCTGCGGCAGCGTCGTAAAAAGAAGCAAACACGCGAGCAACGACATTGCATATTTCCTAAAATACCGCTTTACCAAGCAATTCCCCTCCCTTAAAGAATCTTTTGCAATTGTCCCACGTGGGACAATTGCAATTAAAATATATAACGAACCGCTCATCGTTGTCAATGAAGGTTCGTTATGCGTTAGCGGCCGCAACAGGAATCGCGAACGACGAGCTCGGCCGTAAATTGAGGGGACGATCGGGCGGTTTCCCGGTTTTCAATCCGGTCGATCATGGCATCCGTTATATAAACCGCCATTTCGACCCGGGGCACTCTCATCGTCGTGAGCGGCGGGTGCATATATTGCGACACAAGCAAGTCGTCGAATCCGATTACCGAAACTTGCCGCGGTACGGCAACCCCATGACGGGCCAATGTTTTGAGAACGCCGTATGCCGTTAAGTCGTTGGAACAGAACAAAGCTTGCGGGAGCTCATTCGCCGCGATCCACCGTTCCGCCGCCGCGGCGCCGTCTTCTTCGGTATATTTGCCGTAATATATGCGCGATTCGGGCAAATCTATTCCACGCTTCCGCAAAGCGTCCGCAAATCCGTGCAACCGTTCGGCAGCGCTTCGGTTATTCATGTCTCCGGTCACGATGCCAAGGTCGCGATGGCCCATATCCAATAAATATTGCGCCGCTTCATAAGCGCTCCGGTAATTGTCCAATATTGGCACGGGGATGCCGTCGTTTCCGGGGCGAATCGTGTTCTGGTCGAAGACGCCGACATGAAACCCCGCCCCGGCAATTCTGTCGACGACCGCCTGCAAATCGAACCAGCCGACCAGCATGCCGGCGTCGATGCTTTTTTGCTTGTACAGACTTATTAACGAATCGGTATTCGAAATGTCGTGAATCGAAACGAGCGCATTATAGCCGTGTTCCGCGCAGCGGCTAATCATGGAGCCGATCACGGCGCCGTAAAACAAATCGTCGGAATACAATTTGTAATTTCTTTCATCCTGTACGATAAAGATGCCGATCGTATTCGTTTTGCGGGCGGACAGCCGACGCGCGGCCGCGTTCGGCTCGTAATGATGTTCTTCCATAATCTTGCGCACTTTGTCCCGCGTTTGTGCGGAAACGTTCGGCGCGCCGTTCAACACCCGCTGGACCGTCTTGCGCGAAACGCCCGCAAGGCGGGCGATGTCGAAAATATCCATTAAAAGTTGAAATGATCGGGATCCGGGCCGATGCGGCGATTTTCGTTCAACGCGTCGATTGCGCTCATATCGTCGTCGCTTAATTCGAAATCGAATACATCGGCATTTTCGACGATCCGCTGTTCCTTGACGGATTTCGGTATCGTCACAACGCCATGCTGCAAATCCCAGCGCAACACGATTTGGGCGACGGATTTGCCGTATTTCGCGGCAATCCCGCGAAGCAGCTCGTTATCGATAATTTGCCCTTGCGCAAGCGGAGACCACGCCTCCAATTGGATTTCGGCCCGTTTGCAATAATCGAGCAATTCCTTCTGCGTGAGCAGCGGATGAAACTCAACCTGGTTGACGACTGGCTTCAATTCCGCGTCTTGCATCAGATCGTCCAAATGATGGATTTGGAAATTGCTGACGCCGATCGCCCGTACCTTCCCTTCCTTATAAATGCTTTCAAGCGCCTTCCACGACTCTTTATATTTGCCCTTTACCGGCCAATGGATTAAATACAAGTCGAGATAATCGAGCCCAAGCTTCTTCAGGCTGACCTCATACGCTTGCAGGGCGGTATCGAACCCTTGATCCGCATTCCACAATTTCGAAGTAACGAACAAATCTTCGCGTTTGATCCCGAGTTCCGCAATGGACTCGCGAATCGCTTGTCCGACTCCTTCCTCGTTCCCGTAAACGGCCGCCGTGTCGATGCTGCGATATCCGTTGCGGATCGCCGCCTTCACCGAGCTTACAACCTCTTCCCCTTCTTGAACCTTATAAACGCCCAAGCCAAGCCAAGGCATCTTCACTCCGTTATGAAGCGTTGTCGTATCCTGCAAATGTGTTGGCATATGTATCCTCCTTTTTAATGCAACCTGTCATGTCATACATTGCTAAATCACTTTTTACCGCACAACATCTATTATGAAAGAAAATACGGAAAAATAAAAGCATTGAGCGGGGCGGCAAAAAAATCGCTTGCTTTTTATTCAAATTTGAATATAATAATTTCATGTTATTTTCTATTCAAATTTGAATTCATTTTTTGGAAAAGGAGTACATAAGCTATGGTTTCTAACAACAGTAAAATCGGCTTCGTCGTCGCGGGCTTAATGCTCGGCATTTTGATGGCTGCGATGGACAATACGATCGTCGCGACAGCGATGGGCACGATCGTATCCGATCTCGGAGGGCTCGATAAATTCGTGTGGGTCACTTCCGCTTATATGGTCGCCGTCATGGCGGGGACGCCGATTTTCGGCAAACTGTCCGACATGTACGGACGCAAACGATTTTTTATATTCGGTTTAATCGTATTTTTAATCGGCTCGGCTTTATGCGGACTTTCGCAAAACATCGTGCAGCTCAGCATATTCCGGGCGATTCAAGGGATAGGCGGCGGCGCTCTCATGCCAATCGCGTTTACGATCGTATTCGACATCTTCCCTCCGGAGAAACGCGGCAAAATGTCCGGCCTGTTCGGCGCGGTATTCGGCACTTCAAGCATATTCGGACCGCTGTTGGGTGCGTTTATTACCGACTCGATCAGTTGGCATTGGGTATTTTACATTAATGTGCCGATCGGCATCGTTTCTTTCGTGTTCATCGTCTTCTTCTATAAGGAATCGGTGGAACATTCCAAGCAGCGCATCGACTGGGGCGGAGCGTTTACGCTCGTCGGCGCCGTCGTATGCCTCATGTTCGCCCTGGAGCTTGGCGGCAACCAGTATGCTTGGGATTCCTTCGTCATTATCGGCTTATTCTCCGGGTTCGCCGTCTTGTTCGCCGTATTTCTGTTCATCGAGACGAGAGCGGCCGAGCCGATTATTTCGTTCAATATGTTCAAACAGCGTTTATTTGCGTCAAGCTCGATCGTAGCCTTGTGCTACGGCGCCGCATTTATCGTTGCAACCGTATATATCCCCATTTTCGTCCAAGGGGTGTTCGGCGGTTCGGCGACCAATTCGGGATTGATTCTGATGCCGATGATGATCGGCTCCGTGGTCGGCAGCCAAGTTGGCGGGCTTTTGACGACGAAGACGAGTTTTCGCAACATTATGGTCGTTTCGATCGTATTTTTCGTCGCGGGCATTTATACGTTAAGCACGCTAGCGCCTGACACGGCCCGCTCCATGGTAACGTTGTACATGATCCTTACCGGATTCGGGGTCGGTTTCTCGTTCTCCGTATTGAACATGGCGGCGATTCATAATTTCGATATGCGCCAGCGCGGCTCGGCAACGTCGACGAATTCGTTTCTGCGCTCGCTCGGCATGACGCTCGGCATTTCGATTTTCGGGATCGTGCAGCGCAACGCTTTCACGAACAGGATGGCCGAAGCGTTCGGCGGCGGCGGCCCCCTCCCCGGAGGAGGCGACCCGCGCGCGGCGTTAACGCCGGAAACGCGCGAATTGATCCCGCCGGACGTATTGAAAGTTATTACCGAAGCGCTATCGTCGTCCATCGCCCAAACGTTTATGTGGGCTCTGGTTCCCGCCGTACTCGGAGCGGTGTTCATCCTGACGATGTCCAACGAACGGGTGGAAATCGCGCCGCAGAAACAATGGAAGCCGGAACCGAGGAGGTAGGCGGCCGTGTCGATGAAGCTCGCGATTCTCGGTTTGCTGCTCGAAGCGGATATGCACCCGTACGAAATTACATTGAAAATGAAAGAACGCGCCATGACCCATTATACGAAGATGCAGATGGGTTCCCTCTACTATGCTGTAGATCAGTTGGCGAAAGAGGAGTATATCGAACCGGTCGAGGTGATCCGCAGCAGCAACCGGCCGGACAAAACGATTTACCGGATTACGGAAAAAGGGAAGAAATTGTTTCATCAGCTGTTGCTGCAAAAATTTAAAGAGCCCGAGCCCATCTTTCATCCGATGTACTTGGCGCTTGCGTTCTCCGACCATGGCGACCAGAACAAAATGGCCGACTTGTTGGAACAACGAATCAAACAAATCGAGCACCAGGTCAATTTCTATTACGCTTTGTACGAGGATCATATCGATCAAGTGCCGAAAGGAGCGCTTCATCTGATGATCGGCATGTACGAGCATTCCAAGACCGAATTGCATTGGTTGAAACGGCTCTATGCCGATGCGCAGCGCGGCAAGCTCGGGGAAGTCGGAGTTCCGCTCGATCTGGTCGAATAGCATATCAATCAAGAAGGCGAAGATGCCGTCATCGCGGCGCATGCTCCGCCTTCCGTCTTTTCAAAGCGAGGCGCCGGCGGGCATACTACGGCTTTACCTGCTCGCTCCTCCCCCTCCGGACGAGCCTCCTCCTCCCCGTCCCCCGCGGCCGCCCGGGCCTTGCCCGAAACCGCCGCGCCGGAACATCGACAACAACGCGAACGTTACCATGCCTCCCGTAAACTTGAAATCGAGAATAAGCAGGATGATCAGTACGGCCAGACCCAATAGTTTCATATAACCGGGAACCCCTTCGAACAAGCCCGCATCCCCATATCGGTCATATACGCCGGTCAAATCCGTATTGTAAATTTCAGAAGGATCGACGCCGTACTCGGCGGCAACTTCTTGGATGATGGCGGACTGCGTGTACAGAAACGCATCGTCGATATTCCCCGCGCTCCTATGCGGGAGAAAATACGTATCCAGGATGGCTCCCGCTTTCCCGTCCGGAATCGCTCCCTCCAAACCGTATCCGACTTCAATGCGCACGCGGTTTTCCGCGGCCGCATACAACAGCAGCACGCCGTCGTTTCTCTCCCTGCTCCCGAGTCCCATTTCCCGGAATGTGGAGACAGCCAATTGCTCGATCGTCGAATCGCCAAGCGACGGCAGCGTTACGACTCCCACCTGCGCCGAACCTGTACGGTCATGAAGCCACACCGCGTTTTGATAAAGCGATTGCCTTGCCCCTGGCCCGATCAAGGACGCTTCGTCCCGAACGTATACGCCGAATTCCGACGAAGCGCGCGCTTCGGCATGAATCGTTCCGGCAAGGAGGAATGCCAAGGCGAGTCCAATGGCGGCATAACGGACCATGTTCCGAAGTTTCATCTTTAGAAGCTCACTTCCGGCACTTTTTCCGCGCCTTCCGTCGCTTTATACAATTCCTTTCTTTCGAAACCGAACATGGAGGCGAAGATCGAATTCGGAAACCTTCGCAGCCGGACATTGTACGCGGACACGGCGTCGTTATAATCTTTGCGCGCCACCGCGATCCGATTTTCCGTCCCGGACAATTCATCCATCAGCCGCGCAAATTGCGTATCGGCTTTTAACGTCGGATAATTTTCCACGACAACCAACAGCCTCGACAACGCTCCCGTCAACTCCGCATCCGCCGCCGCTTTTTCCGCGGGCGTGCCGGCTCCGACCAATCTGCTTCTGGCGTCGGCAATGGATTGCAGCACTTCCCGTTCATGCGCCGCGTATCCTTTTACCGTATTGACCAGATTCGGAATCAAATCGGCGCGCCGCTGCAAATTAACGTCGATTTGCGAAAATTTATTTTCCACCGCCGTCTCCGAGGATACCAATCCGTTATAGGCGCCGATTCCGCTAACGAGCGCTATGGCTATAATCGCTCCAACCACAATAAGACCAATTGAAGAACGCCTCATGCAAACACCCTCCATCCTTTTCCAAGTAGTGTTTGCCATTTTCACGGAAAATATATTGGACTTCTTCCTGAATCTGAGCGACGGGGATTTTCACTGAAGGACGGAAAAACGGCTTTTCGATGCGAAAAACCGTTTTGCGAGAATTATTATTGCTTGGTGAGCTCGTCGAAAGCGAGCTTGGCCGCCCCCAATAATCCGGCCTGATTCTTGAACCGGGCGGGGAGAACGACGGGACGGCGCACAGCCTCATTGGCGTAGCGGCCGATCTTCTCCAGCATCGCATCCCACCAATACGATTGCGTCTCGATTAGTCCGCCGCCGATAATGAAGACTTCCGGATCGTAAATATTGCATAAGCTGACCATAGCGATCGCCAGATCGTCCGTAAACGCGTCGAGCACTTGTCTGGCGATGCCGTCCCCGGATTGCAGCAGGGCGAAAAACTGTTTTCCGGATGAAACCGCATGTTTCCCGCAAATCTCGTTATACGTTTTAAATAATGCCGTACCGGAACAATACTGCTCCATACAACCCCATTGTCCGCAGTTGCAACGTTTTCCCTTTGGATATAAAATCATATGTCCGATCTCTCCGGCGCTCCAATGGTGTCCGCGCACGATTTCCCTATTGACGAAGACGGCCGCAGCAACGCCCGTTCCAAGCGTCAAGCAGACGACCGAAGAATACCGCTTTCCGGCGCCCAGCCACATTTCGCCGATGCCGGCCGCGTTCACATCGTTATCGACTGCGGTTGGGATGCCGAATCGATCTACCATATGTTGTTTCAAGCGGACTCCGGTCCAATCCGGCAAATTCGGCGTAGCGTAATAAACGGTTCCTTCATGCACGTCAATTCTCCCTGCGCTGCCGATGCCGATGGCATCCGCCGAAGTTTCCGCGAGCAATTCTTCCGTCAGACGTTCCAAATTTTCCAGAAGATACGCTTTTCCTTTTTCCGCTTCCGTCGCACGTTCTACGCTCCGAATCATGTTGCCTTGCTCGTCGACAATGCCGCCGACTATTTTTGTGCCGCCGATATCGATCCCGATTGCCAACATCCTCCTGTTGCCTCCCCACGGATTAAATTGAACGCAAGCTGGTTAAATAACGGTTGATTTCCATTACATTTTTTTGCGTAATAATTTGCGGCCGGGTGATGCCCGCGCCGATCACCACGGAATAAGCGCCGAGGGACATGGCTTTCACCGCATTTCGATAGTCCCAGAACCTTCCTTCCGCCACGACGGGAACCTCGATGCGATCGGCCAGTTCCGAGATAATATCGAAGTTCGGTTCGCGCAATTCCATCGGCAAATCGGATTTCTCCCTTGTATATTCGGTATAGCCCGCCAATGTGGTGGCAACGATGTCCGCGCCGGCCTTCCATGCGGCAACGCCTTCTTCCGCCGTAGATACGTCTGCCATCACCAACAGGTCGAATCGTTCTTTAATATGATGAATGAATTGTTCGGTCGTTTTGCCGTCAGGCTTTAACAGCTTTGTCGCGTCGACCGCCACAATGTCGGCCCCGGTGTCCGCAACCTCCTGAACTTCCCGGATCGTCGGCGTAATATAAGGATAACAATCCGGATACTGCCGTTTAATAATCCCGATAACCGGAATGGACACCGCCTTGCGCACCGCAACGATATCCGGAACCGTATTTACCCGAACTCCGATTGCGCCTCCCATTTCAGCCGCGACCGCCATTTTGGCCATATAGTCCGATCCGAAGAAAGGCTCGTCCGGCTGCGCTTGGCAAGATACGATCAATCCCCGTTTGAATTCATGTATGTTCAATAGAAACCCTCCGTTTTTTCGTGATGTAGTCGAAGCTGACGGCCGCGAGCAACACGCTTCCCTTCACTACCAATTGGAAATATTCGCTAATATTAAGCAAGATCATGCCGTTCGTCAAAACTCCCATAATAATAATTCCGGTAATGACGCCGGTAATGCGCCCTTCGCCGCCGTTCATGCTGACGCCGCCCAGCACGACGCCGGTAATAACGTCCAATTCGTATCCGGTTCCCGCGATCGGTTGGCCGCTATTCACGCGGGACAATAGAACGATACCCGCCAACGCGCTCAAAAAACCGCAAAAACAATACGTAATATACTTCACTTTGCGAATGTTGACCCCGGACAAGCGGGACGCTTCTTCGTTGCTGCCGATGCCGTATACGTAGCGGCCGAATTTTGTTTTCTCCAGCACAATATATCCGATGGCGAAACAAACGACCATAATGATGACCGGGACGGGAACGCCCAGAACATATCCTTGTCCGATCGCACTGAAGCCTTTGGGGAAACCGTATACGGGGAGCCCGCCTGTTATTAAGTAAGCGACACCGCGCAATACGGTCATCGTGGCCAATGTGACAATTAACGGCGGAATTTTGATTTCGTGTATAAAATAGGTGTTCAAAAAGCCGATCCCAACGCCCGCCGTTAACGTAATGATAATGGCTATGACGGGATGAACTCCGGAAACCATCAGTTGTGCGGTCAAGACGGCCGATACGCCGATCACCGCTCCAATGGACAAATCGATGCCGGCTGTCAGGATGACGAATGTCATGCCGACCGCAACGATTCCGATGACCGCCACCTGTCTCAATATATTCATAAAATTATCTACGGATAAAAACGCGTCGGACGCGATAGAAAAGAAAACGATCAGAAATACCAGGACGACATAAATCCCGTATTTCGAAAATATATTCCGCGCACTCATTCGCCTACCGCCTTTCCATCTGATTCTTCGCTTGTCGCCAAGGTTAATATACGTTCTTGCGATATTTCGGCACCGCGGACTTCTCCTTTGATCCTTCCGTCCTTCATCACGAGAATCCGATCGGACATGCCGATCAGTTCCGGCATTTCCGAAGAAATCATAATGATCGATCTTCCTTCCGATACGAGTTCCCGCATCAACTGGTAAATTTCCTGTTTCGCGCCGATATCGATCCCTCTCGTCGGTTCGTCGAAAATCAAAATATCGCATTGCATCGCCAGCCATTTGGCGAGGACCACTTTTTGCTGGTTGCCTCCGCTTAAATTTTTGACGTATTGATGCTCGGACGGGGTCTTCACGGCAAGGGCGCCGATAAAGCGGCTCGCCATTTCTTTCTCTTTTTTCTTGCGGATGAAACCGTACTTTGAAAGCTTCGGCAAAGAAGCGAAAGAGATATTAAATTTGATATCCATTTGCAGTAAAGCGCCGTGTTGTTTGCGGTCTTCCGGGATGAGTCCCAATTTATGCTTAATCCCGTCCAGCGGATGGCGTATATTCACTTTTTGTCCGCGTACGACGATCTCGCCTTTCAGAATCGGGTCCGCCCCGAATATCGCCCGGGCCAGTTCCGTTCTTCCGGCGCCTACCAATCCGGCGATTCCCAGAATTTCGCCCTGTTTCAGATGAAAAGAAACGTCGCGAATTTTGTTCGTCGATATGCCTTTGACTTCGAGGATGGGCTCTCCTTCCCGCCCTGTCTTCGGCGGATAGTTTTGCCCTAGTTCGCGCCCTACCATTAAACCGATCAATTCCTGGCTGTTCGTCTCCCCGCAGGCCAATGTTTTAATATACTTGCCGTCTCGCATCACAGTAATGCGATCGGACAAGTGGAACACTTCCTCCAGCTTGTGAGAGATATAAATGATCGTTACGCCCTTCCGTTTCAGCTTCCATACGATTTCATAGAGCTTTTCCACCTCTTTATCGGTGAGCGGCGCTGTCGGTTCGTCCATAATCAATACCTTTACATCCCTCGATACCGATTTGGCTATTTCCACAATTTGCTGATATCCGACACTCAGATCTTTGGCCAGCGTTTTTGGAGATATAGGAATATCCAACTCAGACAAGATTTGTTCGGACTTGCGATTCATCTCCCGCTTGTTCAAAAAATATTTTCCTGTCATTTCCCTGCCGTAAAAAATATTTTCCGCTACCGTCAAACTCGGAATTAAGTTGAATTCCTGGTATATGGCGCCGATCCCTTCCCGCAACGCATAAATCGGATCCATGAACGGCATTTCAACGCCCTTGTACGTGATGAGCCCCGATGTGGGCTGAATGGCGCCGGTTATCGTTTTGATCAGCGTCGATTTACCGGCCCCGTTCTCTCCTACGATCGAATGGACTTCCCCTTCCTTAAACTCGATGCTTAATTGATCCAACGCGACGACGCCGGGATACACTTTCCGTATTTGGTCGAGACTTAATATGGTACCGTTCATATGCTTTCCCTCCTGCCACAAGAATCCCTCTCCGAGATGATATAATGCGGAAATGAACATGCTGTACTCTGCGAGAGGGATTCGGTATCGCGTACATCGGTCTACTGCTTGATATATTCGGCTACATTCTCGGTCGTAACCGCTTTCATAGGAACGGCGATCGTTTCCTCGATCGGTCCTTCTTGCACCACTTTCGCGGCCGTGTCGACAATCAACTTCCCTGTGCCGAACGGATCGATATCGATCGTTGCCCGGTAAATGCTATTCTCGTTAATTTTAGCAATCGCTTCTTTCGTTGCGTCCAAACCACCAATGAAGAAATCGTCGCTATTTTTGTTCGCGGCCATGACCGCTTCGAAAGCTCCTAACGCTCCGGCATCGTTGACTCCCGCCACCACTTTCACATTAGGGTGCGCCTGCAAAATCGTCTCCATCGCCCGCATTCCTTTTTCCGGCGTATTCGCGGATTGGTTCGCCACGATGGTTGCATTCGGCGCATTCTTCAAGATTCCGTCTTTGATGCCGTTCGCCCGGTCGATAATCGGCTTCAATTCCGGAAAATCGAGAATGGCGACTTCGGCTTCCCCGTTTAATTTGTCGGCGATCCATTGGCCTGCGACCTCCCCGATGGCGAGTCCGTATTCATATTCCGGCACCGTAATGAACGCGTCGACTCCTTCGACTTTCTGATTGGCGCCGATGACGCGAATTCCCGCTTCTTTGGCTTTTTGCACGACGGGAACGAGCGATTGGTCGTCAATCGGGCTAATAACGATGACATCCATTTTTTTCGTAATAAAGTTCTCGATCGCGTTAATTTGCTGCAGGGCGTCCGACTTGCCGTCATGAATCGTGATGTCGTAACCCAGTTCCTTGCCCCGCGCTTTTACGCCTTCGGATAAATCGACAAAATACGGATTGGAAAGATTCATCACGGTGTATCCGATTTTCAACGATGGATTGGCCGGGTCGTTCTTTGTCTCTGTTTCGTTCCGGCTCTCCGCTTTATTCCCCCCGTTATTTTCCTGAACCGCCGCACCGCTCCCTCCATTGGAACAAGCTGCGGCCAACAACGTGAAAACCAACATTGTTACGATGAATACCGTTTTTTTCATTTCGATTTTCATTCCCCTCGTTGTCAATAGTCTGTTACTAACCCGAAACGCAAACGCTTTCAAATTGTTGTAAAACGAATGTTGCCTGTTTCGATATTCACCTCCCTTCCGTACCGTTCCCGCGCGGTCCGCTGAATTGGCATTAGCGCAGGACAACCTTATATTTGTACTTGTCCCTATTCACGATGCGATGATTGAATTCGATCGGCGTCTCGTCGGAATAGGTGACGCGCTTGATTAACAATCCCGGCGTATTTTTATTAATTTCCAGAAGATCCGCATTTTCTTTGTTGATTAAGATAGCGTCGATCGTTTCCTCGGCCACATTGGCGACGATGCCGTATTGTTCCTGTAACGTCTGGTAAAGCGAATGCTGTTCAAAATCGTATTGTTCGAGTTCCGGAAACAATTTGCACGGCAAGTAGGAGCGGTCGATGACAATAATTTCCCCGTTCGCTAACCGCAACCGTTTGATCAAATAAACTTTCTCCTGAATGTCCATACTCAAAGCCGTTCTTATCTCTTCGTCCGGATAAACGACTTCAATATCGATCAGCTTGGACGAAGGAGTAAAACCTCTAATTTTCATTTCTTCCGTAAAGCTGTAAAATTTCGAAAGCTCTTGACTGATCCCGGCAAACTTCACAAATGTCCCTTTGCCCGGTTTTCTTTCGATCAGGCCTTCGTGCTCCAGTTCGGTCATCGCTCTTCTGGCGGTGATCCGACTGATATTGTATTGCTCGCACAATTCGGTTTCCGACGGGATTTTATCGCCGACTTTCCATTCCCCGTCGTTAATTTTATTCATAATAATTTGCTTCATTTGGATGTATAAAGAAAGCGGATTCTTTTTATCCAACATCGAACGATCCTCCTTTGAATTATGATAATATTATAACATTATAATAATTAAATTTGTCAAATCTTTTTTTTCGCTGCAGGCGAAACGACAAAAGGGAAACTTAATTGACATTTTTTTCGTATTATTGTTGTACAAGTTCAGTAACGGAGGTGGCGGGAATGAACGGATTTTTTCGAAACACGGCGTTCCGGGCGGCGTTAAAACAAGCTGCAACCCTGTCTTTTTTTTGTTTTATGTTCTTCTTTTTTGCCCCTGTCGCCAAAGCGGGTTTATGGGACAATTTGAAGCAATTTTCCGAACTGCCGTCCGAGGTCAATGAATTGAAGCAAAATTACCGGCAAACTTTGGATAACTATAATGAAACGTTGACGAAGCTGGATCAAGCCAATGAATCGATCCGTTCGTACCGGGAAGAAAACGATAAGCTGATCGAGCAAAACAAAGCGCTCGCCTCAATGGTGCTGGAGTTGCGGCAGGCGGAACAAACGCGCGAGGAAAACGCTCGAAAGGTTAGATCGTTCCTGTTCGCGGCAATCGGCGTTCTGGCGGGGTACTTTATGCTGCTGCGCGCGATTCGTTTCGCGATGCGCGTACGGACGAGGCAGCATGGATAGAGAATCACTTATGGCGGATGAACGCAGCCAATGCGGGATACGGGGAGGGATTGCCGAATGAATATCGTTTTCGAAGAACAAGGCGGATACGGAAGCGGACAAGCCGTCCGCTTTTCACTGCAGCAGGGCGAACTCGTCCATGTGCTGCATCCGCAGCAAATTATCGCGTACCGCGGAAATCCCGAAGGAAGAGCGGACAGCCTGATGAACATCAAAGGCATGTACCGCAAAAAAAAGCTGATCCAGGCGCGCATTTCGGGACCTAGCGAATTTCTGGCCGCCCTTCCCCCCAGCTTCAGCATGAAGGCGATCCGTCTCGAAGGGGAAAGCGATCTGCTCTACGATGCCCGCCATCTGTTCTTCTACAGTACGGGCGTTACGATGAAAACCCGAATTCTAAGCGTCAAAAATATGTTCGTTACCCGCGATGCGGTCAAGATGAAATTTGCCGGAAACGGAGAGATCGGCATTTTGACGCAAGGGATCGTATGCGAAGCCGAGCTTCACCCCGTCGAACCGCTGTTCGTGGATGCGGGGAGCGTCATCGCTTATCCCGAGAACGCCAAGCTTGAACTATGCGTGTACGGCAATCATCTCGCAAGCCAGCATATGAACTATCATTGGAAAATGACCGGCCGCGGTTCGGTTCTGATCCAAGCGGGACGGCAAAACGACAAGCTGGAGCGGGACATGAAAGACGACGGGCTCGTCAAGCGGATTTTGCGGGAGGTTATTCCGTTCGGCGGCATTGTGATCAAATGAAAAATTAACGGGAAAGTTTGCGAAAAAACTTTATTCCTAGCGAATTATCTAATACAATAGATGAAATAGACAATGTAAACGAGGAGAATGAGAGATGGAATTTGTCAGTACGCGCGGCGGAGTGCGCTGCGGTTTCATAGAGGCGTTTCTGCAAGGATTGGCGAATGACGGAGGATTGTTCGTTCCGGCCCATGTTCCGAAGGTGTCCAAGGATGAGTTGAAGAGCTGGCGCGGGCTTTCCTACCAAGAGCTATTCTTGAAAATCGCAGCTCCCTTCGTCGGCGACGAAATCCCGGAGCAAGATTTGAAAAAATTAGTGCACGACAGCTACAGCACGTTTCGCAGCCCGGAAGTAACGCCGGTACAGCCGATCGCAGACGGATTGTACGTACTGGAACTGTTCCACGGCCCGACATTTGCGTTTAAAGATGTGGCTCTGCAGTTTATGGGCAATCTGTACGCTTACGTTTCGCAGAAATACGGTGAAAAAATACACATTATCGGCGCGACTTCCGGCGATACGGGCGCGGCAGCCATCCACGGCGTCAAGTCCAAGGAAGGCATCAAAATTTGCATTTTGCATCCTCACGGCAAAGTTAGCAAAGTGCAAGAGTTGCAAATGACTTCGCTCCTTGACGACAATGTGCTGAATTTGTCCGTGCGCGGCAATTTCGACGACTGCCAGCAAATCGTAAAGGAATTGTTCTCCGATGTCGCGTTCAAAAGCGAGCATTCGCTGCGCGCGGTCAACTCGATTAATTTCGTGCGCATCCTGGCGCAAACGGTATATTACTTCTACGCTTATTTCAAAGTCGCGGACGACAGTATGACGGAGGAAATCCATTTCAGCGTGCCGACGGGCAATTTCGGCGATATTTTCGCCGGTTACCTGGCGCGGCTCATGGGATTGCCTGCCGGCAAATTTCTGCTCGCGACGAATGAAAACAATATATTGGAACGGTTCGTGAACGACGGCGTATATCGTCCCGAAAATTTCAAAACGACGTACAGCCCCGCCATGGACATCCAAATCGCCAGCAACTTCGAGCGTTACCTGTATTATTTGCATGGAGAAGACGGTGCGGCGGTCACCCGCATCATGAACGATTTCCGGGAAAAAGGCTTGATCGCCGCCGAGGGAGATACGCTGCGCCGCGTGCAAAGCGACTTTGCCTCTTATGCCGTAAGCAACGCGGCATGCCTCGAGACGATCAAAGATTACAACGAACGGCACGGCTATTTGCTTGACCCGCATACGGCTTGCGGCGTCGCAGCCTACGAACGCATGTTCAAGAACGGCGGCGGCAAATGCGTCGCCCTTGCCACCGCCCATCCGGCCAAATTCGACGAGGCGATCGCCGAATGCGGCATCCGGCAAACGTTCCCCGAGCCGATTGCGGAACTGTGGGATAAGCCGCAGCGGATGACCGTCGTCGATAGCGACAAACAACAAGTGATCGAACAGCTGCTGGCGTTTTTTAAATAAGCAAGGCGATGCCCCCATATAGTTGCGGGACGAGTTGGGAACGATGTTGTCTTATTCGCGAATTGAGATTCGTTCATAAGGCGGCATCGTTTTTTTTGGCGTAATTTTATTTTTCCGATCTCGGCATCCTCCTTATTTTCCTTTTGTCGATATCCCTTTCACTCAGTTCTGAAAGGGGATTTCCACAAAAGGCCGAACTTCACGCAACTGGCGAATAACATTTTCGACAGACAGCATCCCTCCTTCCGTTCAAATTGTCATAGCAAACTATCTCTACCTTAATTCCAAAATGGTCATAACAAATGAAACAACCCGCTTTAATCGGGTTTAAATCATTGTAAAAATAAGTAAATCAGACTTCGACTCTCAAAAACAAACTATGGTTTATTCCATTTTGGTATTAAGTATAGTATACTGGAATCAATCCAAACTGAAAGGTGATTACAATTGAATAAAACAGATGCAAAACTGCTCCTTCAGTTGTTTTGGTCGTTTGCCAAGCTTAGCCCGACTTCGTTCGGCGGGGGGTACGCGATGATCCCGCTCATCGAGCGGGAAATCGTCACGAAGCGAAAGTGGCTCAATCAAGAGGAATTGACCGACATGTTCGCCCTTACCGGCTCATTGCCGGGCACCGTCGCCATCAACTCGGCAACGCTCATCGGGTATCGTACCGCCGGGGTGGCCGGGGCCGCCGTAGCGACGTTCGCCATCCTCCTTCCTACGTTTGTCATCGTGCTCATACTGTCCGTCTTATTTACGCTCATGAACGATTCGCCCAAAATCAATGCAGCCTTCGCCGGAATCAAGATCGCTACCGTCGCGCTGATCGTCTATGCAGGAATTCGCGTCGGACGAACGGCGATTTCGGACAAGACTGCGCTCGCAACGGCAATTATAACGATATTGGTGCTGTTGTTTACGCCGCTTCATCCTTTGCTCGTCATTATCGGAGGCGCGGCAGCCGGAATGGCGATCATGCCGTTGAAGAAAAAGTTGGGACATTCCACCGCTCCCCGCAACAAAAATGAGCAGCATCAAATTGAATATTATATATAGAAGGGACGAGAAACCGGCATGCTATGGCAATTATTCTATACTTTTTTATTCATCGGTTTCGTTTCCTTCGGCGGAGGCTATGCCATGATTCCTATGATCGAGCATGCCGTCGTCGAGCAGTACGGGTGGATGAGCGCCGCCGAATTCACGGATACCGTCTCGCTGGCCGGCATGTCCCCCGGTCCGATTGCGACGAACATCGCCGTCAGCGCCGGGTACCATACGGCCGGTGTGCCGGGCGCCGTCATTTCCACCGCCGGAATTGTGTTTCCTTCTTTTTTGCTCGTCATCGTTATCAGCGTCTTTTTGTATAAATATTATGCCGACAAATGGGTGCAATCGGCCCTGTACGGACTGCGTCCCGTCATTACGGCCATGATCATGTACGGTGCGTACCGCTTCGCCGTAAACAGCGGCATGATCGGATCGCTCGGTTGGAACACCGCCATCGTTCTCGCTTTGTTCGTTTTCTCGCTTTTCGCCTTAATCCGCTTGAAAATGCATCCGTTGTATGTCATATTTTTATCGGGACTGATCGGGATTGCCGTTTACAGCTAGCCCAAGTTCCCGATTTCATCGGACAAAGGAAGTGGAAGCGTGCTACGTATCGAAGATCGGATCTCTAATCCGAAGCATAAAGCGATCTATCGGCTCATTCGAAACCATCCTACCGTTTCGAAATTGGAATTGTTGGAACAGACGAAAATGCCTGTCAGCACGTTAACGAGATTATTGGAAGAACTCATTCAGCAGCGATTCATCGTAGAAGCGGGTTTCGGGGATTCAACCGGCGGAAGAAAGCCTGTTTTGTACCGAATTCATTCCGATTATGCTTATGTATTCGGTCTCGAAATTTCCCGCACAAGATCGAAGCTGGTTCTCTACGATATGGATCTAAAAAAACTGGCTTCCGAGCAATGGAGAATGGACGAGCATAGCACGCCCGATTATTTGCTGCAAAGCATCGCGCAAAGCGCTCACTATATGTTGGCCGATCGACAAATTGCCAAAGAAGACGTTCTCGGCCTGGGCATCGGTTCGGTCGGGCCTCTGGACCGGTCAACCGGCACGTTGCTAAAGCCTCAGCATTTCCCGGCTCCGGGGTGGGTCAATGTGCCTGTCGCCGACATCCTGAGCCGGTCGCTTGATATCCCCGTCTTTTTGGACAATGGGGCGAATACGGCGATCCTTGGGGAATATTGGCATGTACGCGACAAAAGGTACAAGCACCTGCTCTATGTTCATGTCGGCGCCGGCATCCGCTCGGCGATGATCGCCGGCGGCAGCGTCGTATACGGCGCTGTCGATACCGAAAACGCGATCGGTCAAATGATTATCCAGTCGGACGGCCATCGGCTTACTCCCGACAGCAACTTCGGATCGCTGGAATCTTACGTCTCGATCCCGGCCATTGAACGGGAAGCCCGCTCGAAACTGAAGCAAGGGCGGCAAAGCGTTGTAACGATGATGGAGCCTGATCCGGAAAAAATCGGTTTCATTCATTTGCAGCAAGCGTTGACGGCGAACGATCCGCTCGTGACGGAAATTTTCAAGCAAGCGTCCGCGTATCTGGGCATCGGCCTCGCCAATTTATTAAATATATTGCATCCCGAGAAAGTCATTCTCGGCGGTCCGATTTTGTACAGCCATCCGTTAGTGTTTGAAACCGCTGTCGAAGTCGCCAATCGCAACACGTATCATCATTCGGATTACCGGGCCGAGTTCAGCCGGGGGAATCTCGGCGAAGAAGCGTTAGTGCTCGGCGCGGCCGTAATGACCATTCATAAGCTTGCCGATTAAGCAATCAAGTCGAACGGAGGAACAACATATGACGAACCCGCAATTGAAGCCGTGCTGCGCAGCCCGCAGAACTTCCGCAGGAGAACAGGCGGCTCCGGCTCCGTTATCCGAATTAAACGTCGCCGCTAAGCCCGGCGCCTCATCCCGCGAAGGAATGATCTATTTGGACGGGGGCGAATTTTGGATGGGAACCGACGACCGGGAAGGATTTCCGCAGGACGGAGAAGGGCCTATACGCAAAATTACGTTGAAACCTTTTTACATTGACCCGTGTGCGGTCAGCAACGAACGGTTCGAGCAATTTGTCAACGAAACGGGATACGTGACCGAGGCGGAACGATTCGGCTGGTCTTACGTGTTCCATCTTTTCCTTGACGAAGCGACGGCTCGCGATGCCGTTTCGGTACCGCAAGTCCCTTGGTGGAAAAAAATCGACGGCGCCAGCTGGAAGCATCCGGAGGGACCGGCATCCGGCATAACGGATCGTATGGACCATCCGGTCGTGCATGTGTCGTGGAACGACGCGGCGGCTTACTGCAAGTGGTCGGGCAAGCGTTTGCCGACGGAAGCGGAATGGGAATACGCCGCCAGAGGCGGTCTCGTGCAAAAGCGTTATCCTTGGGGAGATCTGCTCAAACCGGACGGCGAACACCGCTGCAACATTTGGCAAGGGAAATTTCCCCTCAAAAACAACGCAAGCGACGGGTATATCGGAACGGCGCCGGTCATGTCCTATCAACCGAACGGATACGGATTGTTTAATGTCGTCGGCAACGTATGGGAATGGTGCGCGGATTGGTTCAGCCCGACCTTTCATATCGACGGGCCGCGCGTCGATCCTCAAGGCCCGCCGAACGGACAAGCCAGGGTGATGCGGGGCGGTTCGTATTTATGCCATAAGTCGTACTGCAATCGTTATCGGGTCGCGGCCCGCAGTTCCAACACTCCGGACAGTTCCACCGGAAACATGGGATTCCGCTGCGCGGCCGATGCGGAATAACCGGACAAGTATCAATAGCGTGATTATGTCAGAGAAGGAGAGGTTTTCGCCTATGGCAGCAGCATGTCTATCCTCGAGTCGGCCCGAAACCTTCGGGATGATGTGGAAAACGGTTTCGGAAGATTGCAATTTGGCGTGCGATTATTGCTATTACAGCACATGCCAAGGAAAACCGGGACCGCAAATCAATAGAATCGATCCGCACATCCTCGACAAATTGATCCGGGAGTATATGGCGCTATCGAACGGGACCGCGTCGTTTGCCTGGCAAGGCGGCGAACCGCTGCTCGCCGGGCTTGATTTTTTTCGCGAAGCGGTCGCTCTGCAGGCCAAGTACGCCCCTCCCCATACGAGAATCGGCAATTCGTTGCAGACGAATGCCACATTAATCGATGCGGAATGGGCTCGTTTTTTTAAGGCGTACAACTTTTTAATCGGCGTAAGTCTGGACGGGCCTCAACCAATCCACGACGCTAGGCGGACCACCGGGTCGGGCAAAGGCAGCTATCGGCTCGTAATGCGCGGCATCGAATATTTGCGCGAGGCGGCAGTCGATTTCAATATTTTAACGGTCATTCATGAAGATAATGTGGGAAAAGCGAAACAACTGATGGAGTTTTATCGGCAGGAAGGTTTCGGATTCGTCCAATTCATTCCATGCATGGACTTTCGTTCGCAGCAAACGGAAGCGGAGGGCAAATATTTAATCACTCCCGAGCAGTACGGCCGTTTTTTATGCGAAGCGTTCGATATATGGTATAACGACGGGATGCCGGAACTTTCGGTGCGTTTCTTTGATAATATGTTAAGCGTCTACCTGCACCGCGAAGCGGAATTATGCATCCATCGCCCCGAATGTGCAAGCACGCTCGTATTGGAGCGCAACGGAGACGCTTATACTTGCGATTTCTATATCAACGACGATTACAAATTGGGAAATGTCGGTATCGATTCGTTGGAGTCCTTGTTCTCCAACCCTGTGTACGAACGGTTTCGGGCTATGAAGCCGGCGCTGCCGAAACGATGCGCAAGCTGCCCTTGGTTGAACATGTGCTTTGGCGGCTGCCCCCGCAACCGCAATTGGAACGCCGCAAACGATAGCTACGATGCGGATTATTTCTGCGAGAGCTATCGGCAGATCTACGCTTACGCGCATGAGCGAATGACGACGCTCGCCGAAGCCGTCAAGAAGCGGTGGCTTGCAAGCTACAAGTCGTCCGGCCGGCGCCTGCCGGGCAGAAACGACTTATGCCTGTGCGGCAGCGGGAAAAAGTTCAAACAGTGCTGCGGCTTAATCTCGTGAAATGTTGTGCCGTTCCCTCTCATCCCGTAGATTTGAGCGGACTCCAGTGACCTTATTCGGCATAACAGCAGCCTTTTGGTAAAGCTAGCGGACTCAGATGATCTTATTTGGTAAAAATCAGGCGAAAATCGGGGATATTGCATGAAATAAGCGCATCTGTGTCCGGAGCATGCGATAAAACAGCCCGTTTGGCGGAAATAAGGGCTCTACGGTCCGTTACGAGTTTAACTGGCCGCTTGTCGACATAGGATACGATAATTCGATCGAATTCGCCTCGATCTCTCCATTTTATATTCGCTATAAAACGATCCAATATAGTATAATGGTGAAGAGTACGATGACTTTAGAGAGGAGGACAAGCAGCATGAGCGACCAAATTTTAAATCAAATTTTGGAGGAACTCGGTGGAATCAAAACTGAACTTGGTGGCGTCAAGGAAGACATTAAGGGACTCAAAGCCGAACTTGGCAGCGTCAAGGAAGACATTGCGGGAATCAAAGCCGAACTTGGTGGCGTCAAGACAGACATTAAGGGACTCAAAGCCGAACTTGAGGAGGTTAAAGCCGAACAACGCAAAACCAATGAACGGCTTGACCGGTTGGAGACCAAAGTCGACCGCCAAGAAGTCACAATTAACGCTATCTTCGAACAAACCGCCAACCTTATCGAATTTCGTTCTGAAGCAACCTCGAAGCTTGAAACCATCATCGAAGATCAAAAATCGATCCATGAAATTCTGGGCGAACATGAAGTATCGATCCGAACCCTTCGCAGAAAACCCGTCTAACATTGAAAAAAAAAGCACCTGTACGGATTATTGATATATATGATAAATGAATACTCTTTACATGGAATGAAACTCCCCCTTATTATGCATCTTTCGACTGATAAGGGGGAGTTTATGTTGTCAGGACGACTTCCTCATGCGCGACTTTCCGTTGTCCTCCGGGCTTGGACGGCTCCGGTCGACGACCGGTTCCGCTTCCCCGACCTCCCGCATTGGGCACAACAATCTCCCCTGCATGACATTCGCCCCGCTTAAGCACCTTAATTCCCACCGCACAAGCATCGAAATAAATTCGAGATTATTGAACACCAACTCATCGATTCAAAATAAGGATAGCTAGCAGTTTTTTTAATATTGCATTTCATATTCGTATGCGATATATTACATATTAATATTAAAGAAGGAGACAGAAGACATGCCTATCCCCGCCAATTATTCGACGCCGGTCCGAATCTCTGCCAAAGACCGGGCTTTATCGCAAATTCAACGATGGATCATCGACGGAACGCTCCAACCTGGCGAGAAATTGAACGACGCCGAGTTGGCCGAAGCTTTGGGAGTCAGCCGGACGCCGGTCAGAGAAGCGTTGCAATTGCTTGAAGTGCAAGGATTGGTTCAGATGCAACCCGGCAGAGATACGAGAGTGACAACGATTGAAAAGGAAGACATCCTGAAAATGTATTCCACCCTCTCCGCCCTGCACGCGTTAGCCGCCGAACTTGCCGCCCCGCTCATTCTGCCGGAGCAGATCGAAATGTTAAAGCGACTTAACGCAGAGTTCGCGCAGGCGATCGAAACGGGACAGCCATATCAGGCGATGGAACTCGACGAACAGTTTCACGGCATGATTATTGACGCGGCGGATAATCCTTATATTTCATCGTTCAGCGCGTCGCTCCAAATTCATATTCGCCGTTATAAGTATGTATTTTTGAAACGGCCCTTCCCCAGCGCCAATGCTTCGGTACTGGAGCATGAAGCGCTCGTTGCGGCATTGGAGAAGGGGGACGGGAAGTCCGCGGCCGATATCATGAAGCAAAATATATGGCGGCCGATGACGGAACTCCAACAATTCATTTCTAAGGAAGAAGGGTGATACCATGTCCAAGCAAGAAGATTTACGAATTCGCAGCCGTGCGATCAGCGAGGGCGTTAACCGCGTCCCGAACCGTGCCATGCTGCGGGCTGTCGGGTTTCAAGATGAAGATTTCCAAAAACCGATGATCGGGGTGGCCAGTACATGGAGCGAAGTGACGCCCTGCAATATCCATATCGACCAGTTGGCCAGAGAAGCCAAGCTCGGCGTTCGAGCTTCCGGCGGAGCGCCGCTCATTTTTAACGCGATCACCGTATCGGACGGCATCGCGATGGGCCATGACGGCATGTTCTTCTCGCTGCCGAGCAGAGAGGTCATAGCCGACTCCATCGAAACGGTCGCCGGCGCGGAGCGCTTCGACGGTCTCGTCGCCATCGGCGGCTGCGACAAAAATACGCCCGCCTGCCTTATGGCGATCGGCCGGTTGAATCTTCCCGCCGTATACGTATACGGGGGTACGATCCAACCCGGCAAATTGAACGGAAAAGATATCGATATCGTATCCGCATTCGAAGCGGTGGGCCAATTCCACGAAGGCGCGATCGACGAACGCGAACTCCATCAAGTGGAATGCCATGCCTGCCCGGGCGCGGGAGCTTGCGGCGGTATGTACACGGCGAACACGATGGCGGCCGCGGCCGAAGCGCTCGGCATGAGTTTGCCCGGCTCCTCCTCCACGCCCGCGATTTCCCCGGGCAAAGCGGAAGAATGCGGACGAGCGGGCCGAGCCGTGATGGAGCTTCTGCGGAACAATATTGCGCCGAAAGACATTATGACCAAAAAAGCGTTCGAGAACGCTATTACGGTAGTGATGGCGCTCGGCGGATCGACGAACGCGCTGCTGCATTTGATCGCGATCGCCCACTCGGTTCAAGTCGATTTGACGTTGGACGATTTCGAGCGGATTCGGCGCAATGTGCCGCATTTGGCCGATCTGAAGCCGAGCGGCAAATACGTCATGCAGGATTTGAACGATATCGGCGGCGTGCCGGGCGTGATGAAGCTGCTGCTTGAGCAAGGCATGCTGCATGGAGACTGCTTGACCGTTACCGGCAAAACGTTAGCCGAAAATTTGGCAGAGGCCGCTCCATTGAAGGAAGGCCAGCGGATTATCCGGCCGTTCGACAATCCGTTGAAACCGACAGGCCCGTTGGTCGTTCTGCGGGGAAATCTGGCCCCGGAAGGCGCGGTGGCCAAAATGTCGGGCTTGAAGATTCAACGTTTCACCGGTCCCGCGCGCGTCTACGATAGCGAACGGGAAGCGACGGAGGCGATCATGAACGATAATATCCGCGAAGGCGACGTGCTGGTTATCCGTTACGCCGGACCGAAAGGCGGACCGGGCATGCCTGAAATGCTGTCGGTGACGGCCATGTTGGTCGGCAAAGGGCTCGGCGGGAAAGTGGCGCTCCTCACGGACGGCAGATTCTCCGGCGGTTCCCACGGCTTCGTCATCGGTCATGTCGCGCCGGAAGCCCAAGTAGGCGGTCCGATCGCCTTGCTGCAGGAAGGCGATACGATTACGATCGACAGCGAGACGCAAGAAATTTCGTTCGACGTGAGCCGGGAAGAATTGGAGATGCGAGCGAAACATTGGGTGCGGCCGCCGTATAAGTTTACGACCGGCGTATTGGGCAAATATGTCCGGCTCGTGTCGTCCGCCTCCAAAGGCGCGGTTACGGATCTCGAACACCCGTCATTCTAGGCGTAAGCGCCGGTTTGCACAAAGTTGTACGTTTTACAACATAATACAGGGTTGAATCGTATGTTGGGCCGTTATGTTGCAGAATATACAACAACATCGCAAAATCGCAGGCCAAATCCGCTCATTTTCCCCAATAATGTTGTAAAATTTACAGCATAGACGCAAACGACGGGGCAAAAAGGGCTTATATGTTGTATATTGTGCATCATACGCCCGCACACATCGTCGAATCGCAATAAAGAGAACCTGACGCAATGGGTCAGGTTCTCTCCATGCATGAATCATTTCTCCATGAGGTAAAGCAGATTATGCATCATTTTGGCGCTCTCCGCCCTTGTCGCATAGCCTTCGGGCTGAAATTCAACGCTCGAACGGCCGTGAACGAGCCCGAGGGCATAAGCCGTTCGAACAGCGTTCCGCGCCCATTCCGGAGCGGAACGCGTATCGGCGAACGGCAGCGGCGCCGTTGCGTCCGCCTTCTTTCCAAGCGCGTATTCATACGCGCGCACGATCATCGCCGCCATTTCCTGCCGCTTGATTTCGGCATCCGGCGCGAAGGACGTTCCGCCGACACCGACGATCAATCCGGCTTTCGCGGCAAGAGCCACCTCGTTCGCATACCAGCGATCCGCCGGCACGTCGCTGAATACCGCATTGCCTTCTCCTTGCAAGCCGAGCAGCCTTACGAGCAATGCGGCGAATTCCGCGCGCGTAACATGCCGGTTCGGCAAGAAGCGGTCGCCGGACTCCCCGTTAACGATATGTTTGGCCGACAGTTCCCGGATCGCATCCGCTGCCCAGTGTTCGGACGCCATATCGGAGAACGTCTTGTTGTATTCGAGCACGGAGTAGATGCCGACGCGATCGATCGATGCGGTCCACGCTCCGCCCGCCCAAGTTCCGCCGGCATATTGCAGCGCTCCGTTGCTGGCGATGCCATACATGCCCGCCAATTTACGGTTGACTTCCGATTGTGTCCGTAGTTTCAGCGAGACCGGTTTTGCAAATTCGCTCAGCGCGCGCTCATGCCCGTCCTTGATTATTATGGCGAAGCTGAACTTGAATAACGGTGTCGCGGCTTGCAAGCGCGCGCCCGAACGCCGTTCCGCACCCGCCAACAGCTTCTCCGCTTCGGGGGCGCTTAACGGAACCGATTTGAGAATCATTTTGGCGGCCGCCCTCTCCTCCTCGGACACCAGCTGTTCCAGCGCGCGGATCACCTCGCCCGGAATGGCAAGCTCCATCCATTTCGATACGATCGTAAACCGCGCATTCGAGGTCAATGTCGCCGCATTCCCCGGCAAAACAAGCTCATGCAGCGCTTGATCCGTTTCAATGACGACTCCGTCCGGCCCGGCCAATTTCTTGATTTGCTCAGCCGTTAATTCCATTCGGCCTGTCCGCGTTTCCGGTTTCGGCGCCCGATCCGGCTTCGTTCCGCCCGACGCTCCGGACTCACCTCCGGACGGCGGAGTAGATGTCGTCGCTCCTTCCACGGTAAGCGAAAAGCTCGCCGACCATTGTTCGTAGGTAGCCGTAATGACGGTAGAACCTTGACGAAGCGCCTTGACGAGCCCGTCTTCATTCACGGAGGCTACTTGAGGAAGGCTGCTGGCGAATGCGACCCCGTCCTTCAACGGTTTGACGCTCTCGTCGCTGTAACGCCCCAGCGCTTCCGCCCGCTTCGCAAGGCCGACTGTCATCTTTGATTCCAGTCCGCGAATTTCCAATGCTACAAGCTGCGGTTCCGGAGCGATCCGCGGAATGACGGTCAATTCATATCCTGTCGTTATCGCGGCATACGTCGCTGTAATGACGGTCGTTCCTTCCTGATGCGCCGTAATCGTTCCCGCGGCATCCACCGTAGCAACCTGCTCGTTGCTGCTGGCAAAGGCAACGCCTTCCGTCAATACTTCTTGCGAGCCGTCGCTATATACCGCCTTCGTAACGGTTTGGCTCGTTTCGCCGACTTGCAGCATAGCCGGACCCGTCAATGAAATATCGACAAGCGAAGGCTCATCAAGCGACACCCGCAGCATATAACTGTCCGTAAATCCGGAATATGTCGCGGATATGACCGTTTCGCCGACTTCAAACGCCCGAACCTTCCCGTTGCCGTCGATGTCGGCGACTTGCGGGTTGCTGCTGGCGAACATAACTCCTTCCGCAATCGGACTGCGCTTCCCGGAGGCATGCAGCGCTTCAACGGCAACCTGGTCGGTTCCCCCAGGCTTCAGCATCGTCCGGCCCAGCAACGATATTCCAGCGATCGGATCGGGTTCTCCCATCTCCTTCGTGAGCGTAAAACGATCCACTTCCCGTCCGTCAATCGTTCTCGCTTCAAAAGTTAACGTATTGCCCTTCGTCTCGATCGACGTATAGATTTGCGTGTGTTCGTCGTCGACGATTTGATGCCAAGGCCGCTGTGTCAGACCGTAAAATTTCGGGCCTGTCGAGCCGGCGACGACGTAGGTCGTTCCTTCTCCCAGCATTTTTTTCTCGCCGTCCTTCATCGTCGTGCGCAAGTAAATATGGTCATGCCCGTTCAACACCAGATCGACGCCGAACTCTTCCAGAACGGGCACCCAGTTGCTTCTCACCACTTCCGTGTCGTATTGGCTGCCGTACGGCCCCCGATGGAAAGCGACGATCTTCCACGGTTTTTCCGTCTTGGCCAAGTCGTCCCGCAGCCATTCGGCCTGGCGCTCGTATTCGTATTCGCTATTCAGAACAACGAAATGCACGTCTTTGTAATCGAAGGAGAAGTTGGTGCCTTCCAAGCCTGCCAAACCGTTGCCGGGCTGATTGAAATGCGCGAGAAAATCGCTGTTCGCTCTCGTTCCCATCACTTCATGGTTTCCGATAATCCCGACGAGCGTCGTATTCATGAATGCGTCTTGCGCTTCGTCGAACCACATATTCCATTCCTTTTCCAAGTATCCCTTATCAACCATATCGCCCGCATGCATGATAAACTCGGCATCCGGATGATCGGCGATCGCTTTATGCAAAATATTGCCCCATAGCTCGAATCCCTTCTGATCGCCCGCCTGGGAATCGCCGAAAAAGAGAAACTTCGTGCCGTCGCCCGACGCTTCGGCGGTTGCGAAGCTGCCTTGCCCGCTTACATTACCGTCGCCGTCGCCCACCCGATACACATAACGGGTGCCCGGCTCCAAATCCGCAAGGACCGCCTTATGAACTCTCATCAAGCCGGTGTCCTCAGTGAGATACAAATAACTTTCGCCGTCTGTTCTCATGACATTCGGCTGCCGGAAATCGGTAAACTCCGCTTCCTTCGCAAATTCCACTACCGTTCGCTCGGCGAGCGGATTGGTTTGCCATGTAAAGGCGCGCGAAGCGGCGGGATCCGCACCCATATTGACGGTTACGTTGCGCGGAAGCTCGGATCCGGCGAGCGGGGACACTTTGAACGTCACAACCGGACTGAACCGCAGGTCCTTGGTCGCCTGAAGCCGGTATTGCTTGACGTCCCGCGTCAGGGCGTCCGTCGCGAGCGCACCCTCTTGATCGGTTAACAACACGCCGCTGCCGTCGCCGACTTCTGCGCCGTCCGCCAGCAGCTTGGCGCCCGCTACGGGCGAGCCGCTTTCGTCCGTCACGCGGAATCGGGTCGTAAACCCTTGCGCCGCGCCCGTTTCATCCCATTGGAGCGACAGATGATGTTTCACCGCCGCTTCCACCGGCATGCCGATGTATTCCTTGCCTTCATCCGGCCCCCCGTTCAATACGATCAAACCGGATTTGTAGTCGATCACATTTGTGCCGGAAGCGTCATGTTTGACCGTGAACCGGATTTGCCCGAGCAAATCATTGTCCGTTAACTGCGCGGAGTTCAACTGCTGCAAATTCAATCGAACCGTCCCCGATTCTTCGTCTACGGCCGGTTGAAGCTGCTCCTCCGTCAGTTTGGCGCCCCGTACGACGTTCAAACCTTCCACCTTGGACGGATCGAAGCCGAATTCGACATGCCCGCCGCGAAGTTCCGCCGCTTTCTCCGCCCCTACGTTCAATTCGTACGTGTTCCCTGCATAGACCTCCGCCGGACTGTCGTATACGAATTTGGGCGATCCCGTATCGACATTGAATATCCATTCGCGAATCGTTTGATTGCCGGCGAGATCCCTAACGGCCAGCTTCACCCGATGAACGCCGTCCGCAAGCGGTTCGTTCGGCGTATAAGAAATTCTCCCTTCGGGCGGATACAGCGCATGATCGACCCGTACGCCGTCAACGTACAGCCGGATCTTGTCCGGATCGATCAATGTCGTTCCCGGATGAAGGGAAGGATCGTATCCGTCATCTTCCGCATAAGCCCTGATCGTCGGCATGTTTGTCGTTAGCGTGCTTTTATCGGCAGGACTGATATCTCGAATCAGCGGCGGATTCGTATCGTCGTCGGTCGCGCCGTAAAGGGCCCGTATTTGGTCGACATAGATAACGCCGGCATCCTTCTTGCCGTTATCGGTTTCCATATATCGGATCATCTGGTCGAATTTCAACGGAAGCGGTTTTCCCGGGGGCACCTCCGCCTCTACGTATTTCCACCCGATCCAATCCACGCCGACGGTCTGGTCGGTGAAATCGATCGGGACCGCATTCCCTTTCCCGTCCCGCATTTGGCCGCGGAGCCAGTGGCGTTTCCCGTCTCCGTACACCCACATGCCGATCTTCTCGGGATACCCGGGTATATCGACATAAGTCCCCGTTAACGTCTGCAAATACGCTCCCGATGTGCCTTGGGTTCCGATAAAGTCGTATTCGAGTTTTAGCGAGTGACCGCCGAAGCGGACGATGTCTTCATCCGTTTCAAGCGTCGCTTCCACTTTATTGTAGCGGGCCCCGGAGGCGATATAGCGATCCAATCCGCTTTCGAAATCCTCCAAAACGACCGGAGGCAGCCCCACTTTGACGTCCATAGACGTTTCAACATCCTTGTACTTTACGTAAATTTTGCCGCTTTTTTCGTTTTCGTTCGTGGCGAGGAAGCGTCCGTCGCCGTCGATCGTGCCGATCTCGCCTTCGACCCGCCATTCCAATCGGCTGTTGTCCGCCTGGATGACTTGGCCGTCGCGCAAAGCGGACACTTGAAGTACGGCCTCGGCCCCGGATTCGAACGTTTTCTCCGCATCGGGAAATTTCAATTCCGTCAAGCGATCGACGACTTCCACCTCGCCTTTGCCCGTCAAAGTTCCCGCTCGAACTTCGATCGTCCCCGTTCCCGCGGCGGCGCCAGCCGTAAAGGTTCCGGCTTGATCGACCGTGCCTATCGCCGTATCCGCGCTCCATAGCCGGACGCCCTCAAAGGTTGCGGGATGGCCGCTCGCATCGACCGCGGCCGCTCCGAAAGAAAAGGACGAGCCCTCCAGCACTCTCTCGAAATTCGGTTGAACCACCAATTTGTCGGCGGCTCCTTCCGGTCCCTTATTGACGAGCAAAAGCCCGTTCGCCGTCTGTCTCTCCCCGCCGTCCGAGCCTCTGTTCATCATGTTGCGGAACGTTTCCCCGGGAAGCCTCGCGACGAACGTCGACGAGCCGCCCCCATCCAAGTTCATGGCGTTCACGACGCCGAGGTCCTTCAAAATGTTGGCCAACTCCAGCGTCTCTACGCCTTCGCTGAAACCGGGCGAACGGCCGTCGATTTCGAACAAGACGACCGATCCGTCTGCTTTCGTGCCGATGGCGGTCCGGGGATGAACGCCTTCCGGCCCGATCCCGTTGTGCACCACGCCGTCCTTAATAAGCAAGCCGGAACCGCCTACCACCGTTTTGGCTTGATCCCACGGTTCAGGCAACGCAATCGTTACGGTTGCTATATCCCCGACCCGTAGGCCTGCCAACAGTTGTTTGTATTTCCCGGATGCGGATAAGACAACGGTTCCTTCCGCAAGCGGAGCGTCGCCTTTGCCGTTTCGAATTGCGGACACTTGCAACTTCAGCGTTTGTCCGCTCTTGACCTGCCCTTCCAAGACGTTCAAAATCGCTTCGTCCCCTTGATCGCTCGTCTTCGTGGAAGCGAAGAAATCGGCGGTATAAAGCACAAGTTCTTCCGCGCCTCTCGGCCGGTTAATATGCGTAATCGTCTCCGCCGCGCCTCCGATCGAGACCGTTTTGATAAGCTCGGGACTCGGACCGTATACGGTCGTGCCGTCCTCCAGCATGCCGAATGCGGATCTGCCGTTCACGGGACTGTTCAAAATGATGCCGTCATCGACGAAAAGCCCGTACGGAACGCCGTTGGACAAATCGTAGAAATCGGCGTTAATTCCGGCAATGACCCGATTTCCCGCCCGGTCGGCATCATCCGCCATTTTCGTCACGCCCTGGAACCCGTATACTTTGCCGTTCGATCTTCCGGCCTGCAATTCCAGGTTCGGATTGGCGGGATTGAACTCCACGAAATGGACTTTTTGCAAGCCTCGATCCAGTTTCATATTGTACCAATAATAATCCGCATCCGGCGCCAATTCCCCTGTCCGCATATCGAGCACTTGTCCGAATGACGTTTCCGGCATCTCTTGCGCAGCCGCATTCGGGATAGGCTGCATGAGAGACAGCAACAATAGAACGACAAGAATGATACCCGTGTTTTTTCGCCGCTTGTTCATGTTAGATCGTTACCTCCATGCTTCATTTGTCTAACGCCATTCCATTCTCCTGAGCGACATATGCGAAGTTTCCGGAGCACTCCTCCCTTCATCTCAACCTATGAAGCCTAGCTATCAATAAAATAAGTATGATATAGGATTGTTAAACGATGACCTCATCAGAGTAAAATCTCTGTTAAGGGGCAAAATAAGGAAGGAAGTCTCATTTTCGATGTGTACGAAACAAAATTTCACAAAATATTCTAGTACTTGACTCATATGTTTCATATTTTTGCTCCCGCCGTTGGATAGCGTTACAATAGAATTGCAAACGATAGTAACGACAATAACGACTACAAATACGCAGAAATGAGGGATGATGGCATGAGCCAACTTTTTTCGCCAATAACCGTGAACGGACTCGCCTTGAAAAATCGAATCGTCATGTCGCCGATGTGCATGTATTCCTGCGACGCCCGAGACGGCAAAGTGACGAATTTCCATAAAACGCATTATACGAGCCGGGCTGTCGGCCAAGTAGGACTCATCGTAGTAGAAGCGACCGCCGTTACTCCCCAAGGAAGAATATCCGACCGCGATCTAGGCATTTGGAGCGACGAACATATCGCGGGATTGAAGGAGCTTGTCAATCTGGCGCACGAAGCGGGGGCGGCGATCGGCATTCAGCTCGCCCATGCCGGAAGAAAAGCGGAATTGGAAGGACCGATCGTCGCACCGTCGGCGCTCCCGTTCAACGAGCGATACAAAACCCCGGAGGAGATGACGCAGGGGCAAATCCGCGAAACGATCGAAGCTTTCAAGCAAGGGGCAAGCCGCGCCAAACAAGCCGGTTTCGACGTGATTGAAATTCATGCGGCGCACGGATATTTGATCAACGAGTTTTTGTCGCCGCTCACGAATCGGCGCAGCGACGAATACGGCGGTACGCCGGAGGGAAGATACCGCTTCTTGAGCGAGATTGTCGAGGCGGTGAAAGAGGTTTGGTCCGGTCCGCTGTTCGTCCGCATTTCCGCAAGCGACTACCATCCCGAAGGATTGACCGTCGACGATTATGTCGGCTACGCGCGTACGCTGAAATCGCAAGGAATCGATCTGATCGATTGCAGCAGCGGCGCCGTCGTTCCCGCCCATATCGATGCGTTCCCGGGGTACCAAGTTCCGTTTGCGGAACGGATTAAACGGGAAGCGGAACTGATGACCGGCGCGGTAGGGCTTATTACAACCGGAACGCAAGCGGAAGAAATCATACGGGGAGGACAGGCCGATCTCATCTTTATCGCCAGGGCGCTCCTGCGCGATCCGTACTGGCCTCGCACCGCGGCCAAAGAATTGGGAGCAACGATTCCGGCCCCGCCTCAATACGGGCGCGGCTGGAACATGTAGGAACAAGAAACCGCTGGAGTTCTCGCTCCAGCGGTTCTATTTATTAGTTATTCGCTTACGATCCGCAGCCGCATCATCTCGCCCGGTTCAAGCCGGACGGCCTGCCCTTCCAGAATCGCAGCTTCGCGCACATGCTCTTCCAGCGTGTGGACGACCGCAGCGCTGCGCACGGTTCGGCCCGGTAACCGGATCGAATGGTCCGAGACAGGCCCTCCCCTCCCGGAAGAAGGGGGGGGCGGAGGGAGGCGCGAAGTCATTTCATGCCGATGCCATCCACCACTTTATCGACCAAGCCGTATTCCTTCGCTTCGGCGGCGGTCAAGAAATGGTCGCGGTCCGTATCGCGCTCGACCTTATCGAGGGGCTGGCCGCTCGTTTCCGCGATAATGCGGTTCGTCGTCGTCCGCAATTTAAGAATTTGCTTGGCGTGAATCTCGATATCGCTTGCTTGGCCTTTGATTCCGCCGGAAACCCATGGCTGATGAATCATGATCTCCGAATTCGGCAAGGCCAGCCGTTTGCCGGGATGGCCGGCCGTAAGCAATACCGCCGCCGCGGAAGCGGCCATGCCGACGCAAATCGTGGACACGTCGGGCTTGATATGCCGCATCGTGTCGTAGATGGCCAATCCGGACGTGACGCTGCCGCCCGGCGAGTTGATATATAACGAGATATCTTTCTCCGGATCGTCGGCCGAGAGAAACAGCAATTGGGCAATGATCGAATTCGCTACTTGATCGTCGATTGCGCTGCCCAAAAAGATAATGCGGTCGCGAAGCAAGCGGGAATAAATATCGTAGGAACGTTCCCCGCGCGACGTTTGTTCAACAACAATAGGAGTGAAATTCATGCAATGATCCCCTTTCCCAAATCAGACTTAAGCGGCGCATCTCGGCGCCGACGAGCGATACGTCGCCTGCACGTTGCCGAATCCCGAAGAGACGCGCGTGATGACGAGCGGCTTTCTTCCGTCTTCCAGCGGTATGTGCAAACGAACAAACGACGATTCGCTTGTTTGGACGGGAAACGGGATGACATGGCCGGATTCGGATCGGCCCCGCTCCTCCCTCCCATTCGCAGTTTCCCAAACAATGGTCGGCTCATTTTGTTCGGCTGCATTCGTCTTTTCCGTTTCATCGTTTTTCACGTTTCGGATCCTCCTTTGTCCGTATCCGGCTCCGGATAAACGGCTGCCAACACTTGATACGCAACCCCTTCCCCGGATCCCTGGTATTTCTCGGCCAACTTCTTCATCGTCTCTACATACTCCCGGACGAAGGCTTCGCGCTGTTTCTCATCCGTGAGATGAATTTGCAATTGCAGCGAGGCCGAGGGCACCTCTTCTCCTTCGTCGGAAACTTCCATCAGCCGCAGCGCATCCTGTTTCAATCGAGTGGAAGCAGCGACCAAATGCGCAAGCGAGCTCTGATCTTTCATTTTCCGCACCGTATCCGCGTTCCATCCGAGCTGATCCGCCAAAATAAACGTGCGGGCAAGCGCCTGATAAAGCACTTCCACCAAATTTCGCACATTGCGCGTGCCGACGCGCCGGACCAAACCGACTTTCTCAAGCGCCTTCAAATGGTAATTGACGCGCTGCGCCTGCTCGTTCATCGCTCTGGCGACTTCGGAAGCGGACGACGGTTCCCTTAAATAAGTCAACATGTCCGCGCGGAAGGGATTCATCAAGGCCATTCCTTGCTCATGCGACTCAACGACATACGATTCCAGTATTTGATGCTCCATATTTTCCTCACATAAAAATGATATTTTACGTAAAGTTATTTTATTACGTTATTACCGTTTTGTCAAATCGTACTTTTCCTCGCGAACGAACCGTTTTATACTTAATGAAGCGCCGAACAAACCTAAGCTGCCTGAAAGGAGAGGAATCCGGCATGAAGTCGTTTCCCCAAGACGCGCAATTCATTTACGAATGGAGAACGTATCAGCAAAGAACGCTCGACGAGTTGGATCATCATCTCCGCAACCGGCATCTCCATCTTGTCGCTCCGCCCGGTTCGGGCAAAACGGTGCTGGGACTGGAAGTCATTCTGCGCCTGAACGAGCCGACGCTTATTTTGGCTCCCACCTTGACGATCAAAGAACAATGGGTCGACCGGTTCGTCGCTTTGTTTTTAAACCGGACGGATGTCCCCGATTGGATATCGACGGATTTGAAAAACCCGCGTTTTCTGACGGTAACTACGTATCAGGCGCTTCACAGCCTTGTTTCGAATTCGGTCGGTTACGAAGCCGGAGCGCAAATCGAAGAGGATGCGGCAACTGCTGAAGTTGCGGATGTGGAATCCCGCTCGGATGCGGCTAGCGATATTCCGGCAGCCGATGAGATCGATGTGACGGCAAAAGCCCGGATCGAAGCGGCGATTCGGGACATCGGGTTTCAAACGATCGTGCTCGACGAAGCGCATCATCTTCGGTCGGAGTGGTGGAAGAGCGCGGTGGAATTTCGCAACGGGTTAGACCGGCCCAACGTTGTCGCACTTACCGCTACCCCTCCCTATGACGCCGCCCCTGCGGAGTGGGACAGGTACATCGAGCTGTGCGGGCCGATCGATCTGGAAATCAGCGTTCCCGAACTGGTGAAGGAACGGGATTTATGCCCTCATCAGGACTATATTTATTTTTCGGCACCTACGGCGGAGGAACGCAACATCATCCATACGTTTCGAACGAACGTCGGGCTTGTTCGCAACCGCTTGCTGGAAGACGAAGCGTTCGTCCGCATGATCGACAGCCATCCTTGGATTGCACAGCCGAACGAACATCTCGAAGCGATATTGTCGAATCCGGGGTACTTCTCGAGTTTGCTTATATTTTTGAAGCAGACGGACAGCCGGAGATGGGAGCGACTTATTCCTATATTAGGCACGGATCAACATTCGGTTCCCGATTTGACGTTGGAATGGTTGGAGGAATTGTTGACCGGCTGTCTTTTTCAAGACGAATATACGAAAAACCGGGACGATATTTTGCATGAACTAAAACAATGGCTTCAGCAAATCGGGGCGGTTGAACGCAGGAAAGTATACTTGCGGACGTCAACCCAAATTAACCGGATTCTCGTAAGCAGCGTATCCAAACTGCAGAGCGTCTCCGATATCGTCCGTTTCGAGGCGGGCGTCCTGCAAGACCGTTTGCGGCTGGTCGTTCTGACCGATTATATCCGGTTGCCCGATTTGCCGAAGAGCAAAGAGGATGAGAAGCCGCTTCACCGGCTGGGCGTCATACCTATTTTTGAGAAATTGCGCAGAGACGATAAGGATCCGCGTCTGAAAGTCGGAGTGCTGACCGGATCGATCGCCATCATCCCGGCGGATGCTGTCCCCGCTTTGGAAGCTAGTACGCCGGAACTGGAACAAGAGCGCATTCGCTGCACGCCGCTTCCGCATGACGAACGGTACGTATCCTTTCAAATGAAGGGCAAGCAACATCAGCAATTGGTGCGCATCATTACGGATCTGTTTACACAGGGGGAGATTCACGTTCTCATCGGGACGACGGCCCTGCTAGGCGAAGGCTGGGACGCCCCATGCATAAACGCGCTGATTCTCGCTTCCTATGTCGGCACCTTCATGCTGTCAAATCAAATGCGGGGGAGGGCAATCCGGGTTCAACCCGGAAATGAAGATAAAACGTCGAATATATGGCATTTGGTTTGTCACGATCCGACGCAGAGCGAACGCGGCTACGATATGGACACCTTGACGCGCCGATTTCAATCCTTTGTCGGCGTCTCCTATGAAGGATATCGCATTGAGAGCGGAATCGGGCGTCTGGAATTGGATGCTCCTCCGTACGATGCGGACACGATCGAACGCATGAATGAAAGAACGTTCCGGCTCGCCGGAAATCGGCAGCAATTGCGGCAGCAATGGAACGAAGCGCTCGGGGACAAGCCGAAACGGATGACCGAAGCGTTCCGGACGGATCCGGAAGTTTTGCCAAGGCCGTTCATCTTGCAAAATACGATTCGCATGTTATTGCTGCAAGGTTTGTCTCTCGGAAGTTCCGTCGCTCTATCGCTGCTCAATAGCATCGACGCGCATCATCGTCTTCCTTATCAAGCGCTCCTAACGTTTGCCGTGTATGCGCTGATTCTGGGAATGATCGCCGCCTTGCCAAAAACGGTAAAAGCGGTGCGGCTCTTGATCAAGCACGGCACGATCGAATCCAGCATGAAGCAAGTCGGGCTTGCGGTTTGCGACACATTGCAGCATATGAACCTCATCAGAACCGCATCGAAACATTTGCGGATCCATGCGGACCGCGATGCGAACGGCTTCGTCACTTGTTGGATGGACGGAGGGACAACGTACGAGAAGACGCTGTTTCTGGACGCTGTCCAAGAGGCGGTCGGGCAGATCGACAATCCGAGATATTTGCTGGTGCGGCAGTCCAAATGGGGTCCCGTTGCAAGAACCGATTACCATGCCGTTCCGCAGCACATCGGGCGGGCGAAAGACAGCGCTCAATATTTCTGCGAAGCCTGGAAGCGGATCGTCGGGAAAGCGGAACTGATCTTTACCCGGAACACGGAAGGAAGACAGCGATTGCTGCAAGCCCGGGCCAAATCGATGTCATCCGCTTTTGTCAAAAAATCGGAACGGATCAGCGTATGGAGATAAAGTCAGTCTTTACGGGCGAAATAGATATGTTTCGCTTCGATGCGGGCGCCGACGCGCAATAAGCCGAACGAATACTTCTGCTGAATTCTTTTGTCCGTCGGCGATCCGGGATTGAACATGAGAATCCCGTCCCTGACGTCCTTGTACGGGACATGCGAATGGCCGAAGACGATCGCATCGACATGTTGTCCCGCGAAGGCCTGAAACGCATTATCCGGCGTCGACCGCCCGTAACCGTCTCCGTGCACGATGCCGATCCGTTTTCCTCCCGCTTCGACGATTCTTTTGCGCCCGAAGCGGCGGACAATGTCCGTTCCGTCATTATTGCCCGCCACCGATTCCACCGGGGCGAACCGTTCGAGCATCGCAATCACATCGGGCGATGTCCAGTCCCCCGCGTGGATAATAAGCTCGGTACCGGTCAAGCCTTCGATCAGCGCTTTCGGCAAAGCCTTAGCCTTATGCGGCATATGGGTATCCGACACAACTCCGATCAGCATATCCTCACTCCTTCGATGCATGGTAAATTCCGTCGCTTAAACTATATTATATTATAAGGATACGGACGTTTTTCGTATACCAAGTTTGCCGCATAATCTATGAACTTCGCCCGAATGCCTCGCGGACAAGCGATCGCGTTTGGGGAAGGGGTTCCGAAACTCGCCGTAACCGCCCGCGAAGAGGCGGTTCTTCCTCTCGGCGGGGGAATCGCGGTTCGATCCGGCCGCGACAGCATGCGAATTAGGGCACTTTTCCTCTCGGCGGCGGGGAATTCCGGTTCCCAAAATGACAAATTATCGACTTTTGGAACTAAACAACAGAAAATGCCCCCCGTCTCCCCGCCTCCCATTGGAAAATATCCAACAGAAAATGCCCATTTATCGTTCCAAGCGGCCTTCCATTGGAAATTGTCCAGCGGATCCCCCTCATTCTTCATGTTTTAGCGCTATTTCGAAGATTTCATTGGATCATTTCCAATGAAAAGGCCAAGTCCCGGTTCAATACGGGTAAACCATTGGATAAAATCCAATGACCCGGCTTGACCTCATTAGCACTGCATTAGCTTCTTCATACCTTTCGTGCAGATCAAGCGTTTTTTCGGCCCTTTGTGAAAATCCCCCTCATTCAGAAGTTCAGAAAGCCGGGTTCTGTAAGTTAAAATGCGACCGGATCGATGCGTGAAGTTCCGAATAAATGAACTTGTCCGCGGGAACTGCCGGTATTGTTCGATACCATTACGCTTCAGGTGTATATCGCATCCTAATTGCTTTTATGAAACTGGAGTTGTTATGCCGGACACACCATTTCATTCTGCTGAGCGAAGGGGATTTCGACAAAAGGGGGGAGAAGAAGATGCCTCGGATCGACAGAACCTTCGAGCCGTTATGAAACGGACTGTAAGCCCATTATTTCGATCTTCATCGCCGTTACCGACAAGCCGGCGAATAAGCGCGGACTTACGATCTACGGCAAGCATTTCGGCAATTACAGCCAGGATCTACCGGCTCGCGTCCTGTACGACGTCCGCGACGGGAACGTCTGATCCGGCGGCAGGTTGCCGCCCCCGGATCAAAGGCCTATGAATCAAGCCTCGTTCAATGCCCGCAGCAGCGTATAACGGTCGCGAAGCCGATGCGCTTCCCGCAAACTGCGGGCAAACAATTCGTCGTCGATTCCGAGCTCTGCCCGATCGGTCGGTCCGCCGGCCTGACTTAACAGCTCGCGGATTTGCGATTCCCTCGGCACGGCGGCGAGCCACTCCCTGATTTGGCCGCCGTACCGCCGCAGTTCCTCGGGTTGCCGCCCCGGATAAATGCCTCGCTCCGCCGCCTCGTGGTACATGCGCGAAATTTCGGCGCAAGCCGCGCCGACTTTGGCGCCATGCAGCAAAGCTCTATTGCCGCGGCGCAAGTATTCCATTTCCCAGTAATGGGATAGATGATGCTCCGCGCCGGAAGCCGGATGCGACCGGCCGAACCGCAGCATGGCGATGCCCGATTCGATCAAGGCCGCCATCAGAACGCGTATGCCGCGCTCCGTGCGTTCGCCGATTTCGCGAACATGCTCCACGCAAGACGCCAAAGCCCGTTCGGTCATCGACGCGACCGATTCGTCGTAAGGTTCGCCCGCCGCCAAATGCGAGAACTTCCAATCGAACAGGGACGTATACTTGCCGATCATATCGCCGAATCCGGCCGCAATGAGCGGCTGCGGCGCTTTGGCGAGAATATCGGTATCGGCGAAGATGGCGACAGGCGCGGTTGCCTGCACCGTCTTCTTCACGCCGCGAACGATCAATGGCGCTCCCGCGGACGTGAAGCCGTCCACGGAAGGAGCCGTCGGCACGGAAACGAACGGCGTACCGGTCGTAAAGCCGGCGAAGCGAACGATGTCGTGAATCGTCCCGGCTCCTGCGGCAATGAGCATATCGGTCCTCCCCGGCTCGATTTCGAGCAGCAACTGGACGATCGAAGCCTCGTCGGCGACGACATCGCCCGCGTCGCCCGGCGTGACGAGGCACAGCCCGACCTGCGCCCCTGCCTCCCGGAGCGTACGCTCGATCGCTTCTCCCGCCGCTTCGTAAGTATTGCGGTCGCCGACGAGCACCGTACGCGCGATGCCTCGTTCGTGGAAATAAGAGACTATTTCCTTCGTCGCCCCCGGCGCCAGCACAAGACGTTCGAACGGATGTTGTTCGATCGTATTCATGGCTATTCCACCGATGTCTTGATTTGTTTCAACCGTTTCATCACATCGTTCGCTCCGCGGCCGAAATAATCATGCAGCGCGTTGTACTCTTGATACAACCGCTCGTATACTTCCACGTTCTCCGGAATCGGTTTGAACGTTTCTTCCTTCACCCGCGCCATCTTGGCCGCAGCGTCCAGAATCGTGTCGTAACCGCCGGCATCCGCTCCGGCCGCCACCGCCGCGAACATCGCCGCCCCGAGCGCGGGCGTTTGTTTCGAATCGGCCACGAATATTTCGCGGTTCGTTACGTCGGCATAGATTTGCATGAGAAGCCTGTTTTTTTGCGGGAGTCCTCCGCATGCGTACAGTGAATCCACGCTCACCCCGTTCGAGTGAAACGCATCGACGATTTTCCGCGTGCCGAAGGCGGTCGCTTCCAGCAGCGCCCGATAAATTTCCTGCGGCTTTGTTAGCAGCGTCATGCCGAGAATGAGTCCCGTTAAATCGGTATCGACCAAGACGGAACGGTTGCCGTTCCACCAATCGAGCGCCAGCAAACCGGTTTGTCCGGGCTTATACGCCGCCGCTTCCCTCTCCAGCCATTGATGGACGTTCAATCCTTCGCGTTCGGCGGCTTCCTTGACATAAGCCGGCAGCGCCTCCTCCACATACCATTCGAAAATATCGCCTACGGCCGATTGGCCCGCCTCGTATCCGTACAGGCCGGGAACGATTCCGTCCTCGACGACGCCGCACATGCCCTCAACCTGCTTCTCTTCGGTGCCAAGCAGCATGTGGCAGATCGACGTTCCCATCGCCATAACGAGTTTGCCCGGCGTCACGACGCCGACGGCCGGTACCGCGGCATGGGCGTCCACATTGCCGACGGCAACCGCAATGCCCGGTTTCAATCCCATCATGTCCGCCATTCGCTCCGTCAGCCCTCCGGCATTCGTTCCGAGCGGAATGACGTCGCCGCGCAGCTTCGTTTCGACCAAATGCTCCAACCGAGGATCGAGCGCTTTGAAATATTCCTTGCTCGGGTAACCTTCCCGCTTGTGCCAAATCGCTTTATAGCCCGCCGTACAACTGTTGCGGACAATATTGCCGGTCAATTGGGAGATAACCCAATCCGTAGCTTCGAGGAATAGATCGGTCCGTTCGTAAATGTCCGGGGCTTCGTCGAGAATTTGCCAAATTTTGGCAATCATCCATTCGGACGATATTTTGCCGCCGTATCGCGGCAAAAACGCTTCGCCGCGCTCCGCGGCGATCCGGTTGATCTTGTCCGCTTCCGGCTGGGCGGCATGATGTTTCCACAGCTTCACCCAACTATGCGGCCGATCGGCGTATTCCGGAAGAAGACATAACGGTTCTCCCGCTTCATCTACCGGGAGCATCGTACAAGCCGTGAAATCGATGCCGATGCCGATCACATCGTCCGGGCTTACGCCGGATTGCCGTATGACGGCCGGGACGGACTGGCGCAGCACCTCCACATAATCCAGCGGATGCTGCAGCGCCCAATCATGTTCCAATTTGACGCCCGAATTCGGCAACCGTTCGTCGATCACATGATGCGGATACGGCGTCACGTGGTCGGCTACTTCGCGCCCGTCCGCCAAATCCACTAATACCGCGCGGCCCGACTGAGTGCCATAGTCAATTCCGATCGCATATTTCTTGTCCATGTCTTTCCCCTCCAATGACATTTTGCTTACGCTTAAACTGCGTGTTCAAAAAGTCGACTTTCCGCACCGGAAAGAACGTTTCGAACCGTCAACTACATTGTCGTTTTTTGGCCGTAGTAAGCGTTGGCCCCATGCTTGCGCAAAAAGTGCCGGTCCAGCAGCGTTTGATCCATGGGAGGCGTATCGGGCCGGATCAGAAGCATCCGGGAAGCGATTTTGGCCACTTCTTCCAGAACGACCGCATTGTGAACCGCGTTATGCGCATCTTTTCCCCATACGAACGGCGCGTGGGAATGAACGAGCACTCCGGGCACCTGGTTCGGATCCAAATCGGCAAATCGCTCTACGATCACATTCCCGGTTTCCAGTTCGTACGCGCCCTCGATCTCTTCTTTCGTCATCGGGCGGGTGACCGGTATTTCCCCGTAGAAATAATCCGCGTGCGTTGTGCCGTACGCAGGAAGAGGGCGTCCCGCCTGCGCCCAGCTTGTTCCCCAAGGCGAATGCGTATGCACGACGCCGCCGATATCCGGGAACGACCGGTACAGAACCATATGGGTAGGCGTATCGGATGAAGGGCGCAATTCCCCTTCGACGACGCGGCCATCCAGATCGACGACAACCATATGCTCCGCCTTCAATTGTTCGTACGGCACGCCGCTCGGCTTAATGACGAACAGCCCGCTCTCCCGGTCGATGCCGCTTACGTTCCCCCAAGTAAAAGTAACGAGCCCGTGCTTGGGCAACTCCAAATTCGCTTCCAGCACTTGCTGCTTCAGGGCCTCCAGCATTGCCCCCACTTCCTTTCCATGTAAAATGTCAGTTTCTGTCGATCACCGAATCGCGGCGGATCAATACAGGTTCGAATATCGTATCTTCATAGACGTCCCCTTGCTCGATCATGCCGACCAGTTGCTTGGCCGCAGCTTCGCCCATCGCCGATTTGGGATGAGTCAGCGTCGTCAGCTTCGTTCCCGAAGCCGTCGCCAAGCTCGAATCGTCGAATCCGACGATGGACACATCCTCCGGAACGCGCAGTCCGCAATGGGCGACCGCTTCCATCAGGACGACCGCCAATTCGTCGTTATAGCATACGAACGCGGTCGGCCTTTCCTCTTCATTGCCGCTAAGCAATTCGATCGCCTGCCGGTAAGGCACCTCACGCTTTTGTTCGGTTGTAAAGGTTACCACATGTCGCGAAGAAACGGCCGATCCGTATTTCCGGTGCGCGGCGAGAAAGCCTTTCAGCCGATTTACACCCTGCAAATCATCCCGTTTGAAGAACCCGGCGATCAAGCGATGGCCACGGTCGAGCAAATGAAGCGCCGCCGCAAATCCGCCCGCTTCGTCGTCCACTTTCAAACAGGGACAATCGAGCTCGCGGTATTTTTCGTTGATCATCAAATAAGGGATGCCCTTTTCCTGCAATTTCAGGAAATATTCCAGATTCGGATTGCCCTCCGCGCTTTTGGTCGGCTCGATAATGAGCCCGCTGAGCGGCTGGCTCGTCATCAATTGCAGGCTTTCCATCTCTTTCTCTTTATTATTGTCCGTACTGGACAGCAGCAGACGGTAGCCGCGGCTTCGCAGTTCCGCCTCCGCACCGCGCACGATATGCGGAAAAATATAATCCGAAATATACGTCGTTACGATGCCGATCGTTTTGACCTGTTCGTTTTCGCGCCGCAGAGGGTTTCTGGCGAACGTTCCTTTGCCTTGAATCCGTTCCAGCCATCCTTCCTGCTCCAGTTCCCCGAACGTTTGCCGTACCGTCTGACGGCTCAAACCGAATTGCTCCGCAATTTCGTTTTCCGACGGGAACTGTTCCCCGGGCTGCAACTTGCCGTCCTGCAGCCATGCCAACAATTCGTTTTTTAATTGTACATATTTAGGAATTCGTGCGTTGCTCATCTTTCACCTCAGCCGCCGCAGCTTGTATTTGTCCAATGGATGCGCCATACCGCCCGGATGGCCGCAGGCAAAGCTTGTTTAACCTAATAAACGGTAAGCCGCGTCGCTCCAGCGCAATTCGTTCTTGAACCGTTGTACGGACGTTTCCTTATCGATCACAACGGCTTCGATCCCGGCCATTTCCGCCCAATCGGTCAAATTCCCGGCCGTGATGGCGTACGATAGAACGGTATGATGCGCCCCGCCCGCCAGAATCCAGGCTTCGGCCGATTCGCGCAAGGAAGGTTGAGGCTTCCACAGTACGCGCGCAACCGGCAGCTTCGGCATCGATTGTTCCACCTTCACGCCGTCCACGACGTTAACGAGCAGACGGAATCGATGTCCCAAATCGACGAGCGAAGCGTTCACCGCCGGTCCGTACTGCCCGTCGAATACGAGGCGCGCCGGATCCTCCTTGCCCCCGATGCCGAGCGGATGCACCTCAACCGTCGGACGTCCGGCCGCAATGGTCGGACATACCTCCAGCATATGCGCCCCCAGAATCATATGGTTGCCCGGTTCGAAATGGTAAGTATAGTCTTCCATGAACGAAGTGCTCTTATTGCCGGCGAGCACTTTCAATACCCGGGTCAATGCCGCCGTCTTCCAATCTCCTTCGCCGCCGAACCCGTAGCCTGCCTCCATCAGCCGTTGTACCGCCAGACCCGGCAATTGTTTCAGCCCGTGCAAATCTTCGAACGTCGTCGTAAACGCTCCGAATCCGCCTTCCTCCAGGAACCGTTTCAAGGCGATTTCAATCCGCGCCTGATACGCGATCGCATCGCGGACCGGCCCCTCGCCAAGTCCCGCTGCGGCAATTGTATACCGTTCGGCGTATTCGTTCAACAGCGATTTTACTTCGCTTTCTTCGACCTCATTCATCAATTGCGCCAGATCGCCGATGCCGTATCCGTTGACAGACCAGCCCAATTTGATTTGCGCCTCTACTTTGTCCCCGTCGGTTACGGCCACTTCGCGCATATTGTCTCCGAAACGCGCCACCTTCAGGCTGCGGCTCTCCGCGAACGCGGCCGCCGTGCGCATCCAACCCGCAATGCTTGCGCGAATCTCGCCGTCTTCCCAGTGGCCGACCACAACTTTGCGGGCAAGGCCGAGCCGAGCTCCGATATGGCCGTATTCCCTGTCGCCGTGAGCGGATTGGTTCAAATTCATGAAATCCATATCGATCGTTTCCCACGGAATATCCCGGTTGAATTGGGTATGGAAATGAAGCAGCGGCTTCCGCAATTGCGACAATCCGGCGATCCACATTTTGGCCGGGGAGAACGTATGCATCCATGTAACGATGCCTGCGCAAGAATCGTCGCTATTGGCATCCAGAATGAGCCTGTAAATTTCATCCGGCGTCTTCACAATCGGTTTGAAAACGATCGGGTAAGCGAATATCGGATCTTGCGCGAGCTGTTCGGCGATCATGCGCGAATGCTCCGCAACTTGTTCCAACGTTTCCGGACCGTACAAATGCTGGCTGCCGGTCACGAACCAAAATGAACACGGTTTCAACTTCATCAAATCAATCGCCTCCGTAAAATGTTTATCATGCCTTGGTGCAACTTGTACATACATTAACTTAGATAAACTCGATAATCATTTACTTGTACGTACAATTTTATTATGTTTATTTTACCGTCCGATGACGAAAAAGGCAACCTATTTTTGAATTGTTCCGGCGGCGATTTGAACGATTTCCTGTCCTCATTTGCGAATTTCGCAGCACTAATAAGGTACTATTGTAAAATAAACGGCGGCCGCCGAATCCGAGACAATTATTTTACAAATGTTGAACGTCCCATTCGTCGACAATCTCCTCTTCCCCTTCTGCGAACCGAACCCATCCGAACGCCCGACTACGGTTTTGCCCAAAGGGGCACAATGATGTAAAGTATGGAAAGTAAGATGTGGAGAAATTGACAAACGATTGGATAAAATGTCGGCAAGGAGCATGGGCGGTATGAAAAAGGAGCTTTGGGAAATTTCCGATTCGGAACGTCAACATATGAATCCTCTCTATTTACAAGAAATGGAGAGGAAGATGAAATCCAAAAAATTGCTAAGCTGCTGCATTGCAATCAACGAAACCGTCGCGTTCCGATACGATCGCGACCCTCATTCGGCGAATCGCTTGCATAAAATCAATTCATGCACGAAAAGCATCTTGTCCGCGCTTGTCGGCATTGCCGTGGAACAAGGGATTATCCCCGGGCTGCATACCCCCATTTCCCGTTACTTTCCGGTGCTGGACAAAGATAAAGACCACCGGAAAAGAGAAATAACGATCGATCATCTCCTGACGATGACCGCAGGATTCAAATGGGAGGAATACCGCAAGCGGGTTTCTTATCCCGCCATGATCCGCAGCAAAGACTGGGTGCAATATACATTGAAACAGCCGCTGATTGCAAACCCCGGAGAAAGCATGGTCTATAACTCTGGCTGCTCCCATCTGCTCGCAGCCATTTTGCGGCAAACGTCCGGAATGAATGTGAGCGATTACGCGCGCACTCATCTGTTCGCCCCGCTCGGCTTCGGCGAATATTATTGGGAGGAAGATCCGCAAGGCATGAGCATCGGCGGTTTCGGCCTCCATCTATCCATCCGGGACATGGTCAAATTCGGCCTCTTGTACGCCAATAACGGGCAATGGAAAGGGAAGCGGCTGATCGGCGAAGATTGGGTGAAGCGGACCACGGCTCCCCTGCATCTGACCTATGAACAAGTCGGCTATTACGGCCGGCATTGGTGGGCGTCTTCCTTCCGCGCCGGCGACGGGCAAGAAACCCGGGAAGAACGCTACTTCTTCGCGCTCGGATACGGAGGACAATATATTATTGTCGTCCCTTCGCGCCATATGGTCGTGGCGATCGCGAGCGACAACTTCAAGCGATCGAGCAGGCCGGTCGATTATTTCCGCGAATATATTGTGCCTTCCCTACAGCATTAGAGGTAGCAGTTGCAAAGTTGAAAATATCCACAGTCAAGGCCAAGCACATCTTTCAACCTCCCCGCTCCGAAGTTCGCGGACACTGGATACGCTAATTGTGACAATCGGTCCGATTTCGGACAGTTTGCGGACACACGATCCTTTATTCGCGGCAAAAGCGTAAAAATAAGCCCTCCGACGAACGAATAAAGGAACCAATGTCCGTCTAAACAGCGAAAAAGCGATTTTGACGAGAAATAACGGCCGTACGGTCCGGATAGCAATTTCCCGATGCAACGCTAGTGCCTAATCAAGCTTGTTTCTCCGATTATATGGTCATTTGGGCGGAAATAACCGGATTATTGCAACTGCTCAGGCGAAATTCGCCTCATTTGACTATTGTAAATGGATTTCGCAGTTACATGGCGGGGGCAAGCATGCATAAGCAGGCGCCCTCGCGATGCTTTTTTGTTTCCCAGTTTGAAGTACAGTAAATGCTTCAGGCATTTGCTAGGAAAAACGAACCACGCTCCCCACGATTTCATGAAACGGCAGCCCGTTTCATTCGTATAACTACTGATCAGGATTTTCATTCGAAAGGAATCGGAAGATATGCGAAGCAACTAGAGCTATATTTCGGATGAAGAGAGACAAGCCTTATATTAGAGGGAGTGGGACAAATCGTGAGAAAAAAATGGTTCGCAGCCGGCATATTTGCGATTGCGATCGCCACAGCGTTAACAGGTTGCAGCCCTGAACCGCAGCAAACGTCGCAAACACCGGAGGAGAAGGAAACCCCCGTTCAAATTGCCAAAATAGAAAAGGGGACGATTAGCCAACAGAATGAAATTATCGGCACGGCCGAACCTAGCAAATCCGTTGACGTCATACCGAAGTTAAACGGCGAGCTCGTGAAACTGAATGTCAAAAAAGGGGATTTCGTCAAAAAAGGCGCTTCGCTCGGCAAGATCGACGCCGAAGATTTGGAGATTCAGCTTCAATTGGAGCAATTCGGGCTTGAACAAGCGCAAGACCAATATAAAACCGTCTACGCCCAAACGCAATCGGGCCCGGATCTCGACCAGGCCGAAAGAGGCGTCGAGCAGGCCAAACTGCGGGTGAAGCAAGCACAAAGCCGGTTAAACGACGCTCATTTGACGGCGCCGATTAGCGGAAGGGTCATTCGCGTTACCGCCGAAGAAGGCGGATTCGTTACCGCGAGCGGCCCGCTGTTCACGATCGTATCTACCAATCCGGTGACGCTGACCGCGAACGTAAGCACCAATCAAATGCTTATGCTGCAGGATCGCGCCGAGGCGCAAGTGACCGTGCCGGATCTAGGGCAAACGTTAACCGCGCGCATCACCTATTTGGCGCCCGTTGCGAACGACTCCGGTTTCTACCGAATGGAAGCGGAACTCGATAATGCGGAAGAGAAAATCAAGCCTGGCATGATCGCCAAATTCATTGTCGAACAAGAGCTGATGAAGGACGCTCTGATCGTTCCGACCGAATCGATCGTGGAAAAGGGCGGAGAGTCGTATATCTTTATCGTGAAAGACGGGCGCGCGGTGGAGAAAACCGTGGAAGTATTGGAATCGCAAACGGAATCGTCCGCCGTGAAGGGCGAATTTAACGAAAACGATCAAGTCGTCGTCAAAGGTCAGATTACGCTTGCCGACGGCAATAAGGTGAAAATTATCGAGGGGGCGCGATAACGTGAAATTGATTGACGTCTCCGTTAAGCGTCCGGTCGGCGTGTTCATGATCGTTCTGGCGATCATCGCCCTTGGCCTCGTCAGTTTGCGCAATTTGGCGATTGACCTGTTCCCGAAAATCGATCTGCCGATTGCCGTCGTCGCGACTTCCTACCAGGGGGCCGCGCCCGAAGAAATCGAGAAATTGATTACCCGGCCGCTGGAATCTTCGTTAAGCACGATACAAGGGATCGATACGGTGTCATCCCAATCGCAAGCCAATTCTTCGCTTGTCATGCTGCAGTTTAAAAACGGAACCAACATGGATAACGTGCTGCTTGACGTTCGGGAGAAGGTGGACCAGATCAAAGGGATGCTGCCCGATGATGCGAACGATCCGTCCGTACTCCGGTTCGACCCGAACCAAATGCCGATTATAACGCTCGGCTTGACCGGCGCCGAACCCGAGAATTTGCAGGAGATCGCGGATAACAACATCGTGCCTTTCCTGGAAAGACAAAACGGCGTTGCGTCCGTATCCGTCCAAGGCGGAAAAACGCGCGAAATTCTCGTCGAGCTGGACCGCGCCAATTTGGCCCGGTACGGCTTAACGCCTTCGCAAGTCGTACAAGCGTTAAATATGGAGAATAAATCGTCGTCCGCCGGCGCCGTTTCCAAAGGGATACAGGAACTGCAAATTCGGGTGAAGGGCGAATTCACCTCGGTGGAAGACATTAAGCAAACGTTGATTCATCTGCCTGCCGGCGGCCAAATTCAAGTTAGCGATGTGGCCGCGATCAGCGATACGTTCAAGAAGCAAAGCTCGTTAACGCTCGTTAACGGCGGGCCCGCTCTTGTGCTGTCGATCCAGAAACAATCCGACGCGAATACGGTCGAAGTGGCGGATCAAGTGCATAAAGCGATGAATCGGCTGCATGACGAGCTGCCGGAAGGAATCGAATTATCGATGGTTGCCGATACTTCCATCTTTATTCGGCAATCGATCGACAGCGTCGTCAACAATATGATTAGCGGCGCGGCGCTTGCCATGCTTATTCTCATTTTATTTTTGCGCAGCGTCCGTTCGACGATCGTTATCGGCATCTCGATGCCGATCGCCGTCATTTCGACGTTTACGCTCATGTATTTTACCGGCCAAACGCTCAATATTATTTCCATGGGCGGGCTTGCGCTCGGCATCGGCATGATGGTGGACAACTCGATCGTTATTTTGGAAAATATTTTTACGTACAGGCAAAAAGGAATGTCGATGAAAGAAGCCGCCGTCAAAGGCGCTTCGGAACTGGCATCGGCCGTCATCGCGTCGACCACAACAACATTGGTCGTCTTCTTGCCGATCGTGTTCGTCCAAGGACTGACAGCGGATATCTTCCGCCCGCTCGCCTTGACGGTTTGCTTCTCGCTCGTCGCGTCGCTCGTCGTGGCGATTACCCTTATACCGATGCTCTCTTCGAAGCTGGTATCCGAGAAAAAGCTGTTGAAGGAAAAGAAGCAGGGACGGATGGCAAGACTGTTCGGTATTTTCAACCATTTCATTACTTTTTATAAAAAGATACTGAATTGGGCGCTCGGCCACCGCAAAACGACGGTATTCGGCACGATCGTCCTGCTGCTCGGAAGCTTCTTCCTGGTGCCGGGGATCGGCATGGAGTTTATGCCCGGCGGCGACCAAGGACAGATTCAAATTTCGGTGCAAACGCCAAGCGGTACGAAGCTGGAAGAGACGGAGAAAGTCGCCGGCGAAGTGTCCTCCTTGCTTGCCCCTTACAAGGATGTGATTGAAACTGCGGCCGAATCGATCGGAGGAGGAGGTCCGTTCGGCGGAGGCGCCAATTCGGCGTCCTTTACGATTCAACTGATACGCGCATCGGAACGGGAGATTACAACGAAAGAAATGATGCAGCAATTAACCGATAAGACCAAAGATATCGCGGGAGCGGAAATTACCGTTTCGGCGATGGAATCCGGCTTCGGCGCAGGCTCTCCGATCCAAATCCGATTGAACGGGCAGGAACAGGACGTGCTGGAAGAAGTCGCGAATCAAGTTGTCTGGATGATTTCCGGCATCGAGGGCGTATATAACGCGGAATCGTCGGCGGCGGAAGGAAACGCGGAAATGAACATTTCGGTCGACCGCAGTCTGGCGGCTCAATACGGCTTGACGTACCAACAGATCATGAATGAAATTTCGCTCGCCGTTAACGGGCAATTGGCGACGCAATACCGCGAAGGCGGAAACGAATACGATGTCAGAGTCATCATGCCCGAAGAGAGCAGATCGAGCATCGCTTCGCTGCAAACGTTGACGATTCAATCGCAAAGCGGCCAATTGATTCCATTGTCGGCTGTGGCGGAATTCAAGCAGATTCAAGGCCCGGTCATGATTCAGCGCGAAAACCAGCAGCGCCAAATTAACGTTACAGCCGACATTGCCGGCAGAGATTTGGGCAGCATCTCGACCGAGATCGGGCAAACGCTGGAGAAGATGAACTTCCCGGACGGATATTCCTACTCCATGGGCGGACAAACGGAAGACATGATGGAATCGTTCGTCGATCTGGGGATTGCTCTCATCTTCTCGATCTTTCTCGTGTATGTCGTTATGGCCGTCCAGTTCGAATCGCTGCTGTATCCGTTTATTATTATGTTCTCCATGCCGACGTCCTTCGTCGGGGTATTGCTGGGACTGTTTATTACGGGAACGGCGCTTAGCGTAACCGCGTTGATCGGCGTCATTATGCTCGCGGGGATCGTCGTGAACAACGCGATCATTCTCGTCGATTACATCAACATTTTGCGAAGAAGAGGGCTGGATCGCAACGAGGCGATCATGCAAGGGGCTCCGAGCCGGATCCGTCCGATCTTCATGACCACCTTAACGACGGTGCTCGGCTTGGTGCCGCTCGCGTTAGGCATCGGGGAAGGCGCGGAAATGCAAGCTCCGCTTGCGATCGTCGTTATTTTCGGCCTGGCCTGCTCGACGGTATTCACCTTGCTGCTCGTACCGGTCATGTATACGTATCTTGACGATTTCTCGAATTGGTTGAAGAGACTGTTCAGAAGAAAAAATCAAGCGGAAACGGCCGCCGAAGCAAGCGTATAATGAACAAATGCAAAAACCTCCGCAACTGCGATTGGGCAGTTGACGGAGGTTTTTCGTCTTGGCCGCATGCTTGTTTCATAGCGACCATTCTTCGGATAGCAGGATGTACAGCTCGACGAGGAAGGCGGCCGGATACAACGTGTACGGATTCAGGTCCAGCTCGAGCTTGCGCAGCAACCGCTGCGTAATTCTCCAGGCGAGTTCGTCCCTTTTCCGATTGTCAAGCGAAGGCAACCGCTCCGCATAGGCGGCGAGGAGCAGCCAGTCTTCCCGCTCCACCTTGCCGCGGGCGGCGTCAGGAATCGTTAAGGAGAAGCGATGCTGCATTCTCCATTTGTCAAGCCATTTCTGCGTTCGATGGCGGATCCTTCTCCGCTCGTGTTCCAAATCGCGGACGACGATCGTCCCTGCGGCAAGGTCGCCGAGCCTTTTGTCCAGCGGATGAAAGAACATCCATAACGCGCCGGCAATGTAGAACGACGGCATAAAATCGATCAAACGAAAAAAATTGCGGATTAAAGCCGACAGAAATGTCACCGGCTGCCCGTTCTCTTGGACGACGCGCAAGCCGAGCCATCTTTTGCCGAACGTTTGCCCCGCCATGTAATATTCCGCCAGCGCGTAATAAGCGCCGGTCAATAGCGCGGCGAAGACGATCAGGAACGCGATGGCATATTCCCCGAATAGGTCCGCGACCGCGAGATCAAGCGGAATGAGAATCAAACCCGTCAGCAGGCTGACGATGCCGAATGCCGCAAGCAGCAGGAGCATGTCGGCGATCAGCGCGGCCGCCCTGCTGCCGAGTCCGGCCGTCTGCAAATGGAGCCTGACATGCTCGGGCGTAACGACGGTCGCTTCGCGGTTATAGCTTTCGTTCATTCATTTCTCACCTTCTTCCCGAATTTATGGTACTATTTATTTAATAATGGAAGGAGACCAAGCGATCCATGGATATTCAACGATTTATTCGCGAACATAAGCGGGTTTGGTCCGAACTCGACGGGGTGCTCGGCCGGTTCGAACGGCAGAAGCGTTCGGTGCAGGCGGCCCAAATCGACCGCCTCACCCAGCTGTACAAGACAGCCTCCGCTCATTTGGCTTATGCGCAGACGTATTATCCGAACGATGAAATCGGACTCTATTTGAACCAGCTTGTTTCCCGCGCCCATCACGCGCTGCATGCCGAACAATGGAAAACGTCCCGCCGGTTGGGCGATTTTTTCAAACGGCGGTTTACCGGCTATATTCTGGAACGAAGATGGTTCGTCTTGCTGGCATTGCTCCTGTTCGGCGTCGGAGCGCTCGCCGGCTTTATCGTCGTATGGCAGGAGCCGTCCCATTTGCATGCCGTGATTCCGGCCGAGATCGCCGACGGGATCGACCCGCATCGCGTAGGGGAAGGCCACGAAGATTTGCAAAGCGCGATCGTCTCCTCGTCGATTATGACGAATAATATTCGGGTTGCGATTCTTGCGTTCGTCAGCGGCATTACCTTCGGCATGCTGACCGTATATGTGCTCGTATATAACGGCCTTCTGCTCGGCGCGTTAGCCGCGGTGTTCTGGCAATCCGGCCAAAGCTACGTATTCTGGGCGTATATATTGCCGCACGGCATCATCGAATTGACGGCGATCTTCATCGCCGGCGGCGCAGGCCTCTATATGGGCTACCGGATGATTAATCCCGGGCCTTACACGCGCAAGTATATGTTCCTGCGTTCCGTTAAAGAATCCGCGCTGCTGTTGGTCGGAACGATCCCGCTGTTCGTCATTGCCGGCATCATCGAAGGTTATATTACGCCTTCCGCGCTCTCGCTGGAAGCGAAGTACGGCGTCGCCGCCGTAACGCTTGCGGCCTTGGCGCTCTATGTCTTCTACGGCAAACTGACCGAGAAGCGGGCGCCGCAGCCGGAATCCCCGGCCGCCGGGCTATAGCACGTCTTTCTCTTTGACGTCCAAATAACGGTTGACGGCGGTCCAGGCAAGTTCTCCTACGGGAACGTCGATCACTTCAATGCCGCCGGCCGCCATCTCGGCCGTATACGCTTGCCGATCGAGCGCGAATTTATGCGACAGGCTCTTGACGAAAGCGTCGCTTGCGCTCTTCGTTTCGGCAAGCGTCCAGCGGTGCAGCGCTTCGTCGCGCAGTCCGAGCAGGAGCAGATGATGCTGCCGCTTCAACCGCATTAAGAGCGGTTTCAACCCTTCCTCGAACATGTAGTTGTCCATATCGGAGAAGAGCACGGTCAAACTCCGCTTTTTCTGCACAAGCATCAAATATTGCAAAGCGGTGCCGTAGCTCGATTCCACAAAATCGCTCTTCAAGTCGTAAACGGCTTCCGTCATCGCCTGCAAATGGAGCAAGCCTGCGCCCGGCGGGACATATGCTTTCACCCGGCTCGAGAAGGCAAGCAATCCAACCTTATCCCCTTGCTTCAGGGCGACAGCCGCGAGCGACAGAGCCGCCTCGAGCGATACGTCGAGCTTGGTGCGGCCGTCAAGCTCAATGCCCATCATCCGGCCGCAATCGATCAATATCGTAATCACCTTGCCCCGCTCCGGCCGGAACACATTGGCCATCAACGTCCCGGTTCTGGCCGAAGCCCTCCAATTGACAAACCTCGGATCGTCGTCCGGCACGTATTCCCGAATCGAGTGGAATTCCGAACCTGCGCGTTCCTTGCGGTATATTCGCTTCCCTTCCAGCACCAAGTGATTTTGCATGGAAGCGAGAATGCCCCGAACGCCGGATAAATCCGGATAGATTTTCACGTCCTGCTCCAGCGGAACCCGCATCTGCTTCATCCACAGCCCCATGGTGCCGCGAAAGCGAAGACGCAGAAAGCGCAGCCGGTACTCCCCCCGCTCGCAGCCGGCCGTCATATAGCGGATCGCCGCCGTTTTCCCCCGCCAGGCTACTTTCAGCGGCTCGGCCGGAGCGATAAATTGCTGCGGCAAATCGTCGGCGAGCTCCAAGATTAAGTCGACCGGACGCGACGCTTCCGCATGCACCGTCACTTCGAAAGGCATGCCGATATCCGCCTGCTCCGGCAAGGAGCGGCTGACGCTAACGCTTCTGCGCCGCGGAAGCAGCGATACGTCGAGCACGCTTGCTCCGAGCAGCGCACCATTGACGAGCAGCAATGCGGCCGTTCCGTAACCCGCAGCGTATCCGGCGGCCACCAACACCGCCCCGGCACTCGCGAGCCATGCCATCCGGATCGTCGGAACGATCAGACGGCGTTCGAACGCGTCAGCGAGGAACCGGAACCGTTGCCAACGTTTCTTGGATGAAGTGGTCACTCGTTTCCCCCTCCAGTTCGGCTTGCGGCGTCAACATGAGGCGATGGCGCAGCGCCGGCACGGCCACCGTCTTAATGTCGTCCGGCGTAACGAAGTTCCGTCCGTCGAGGAGCGCCCACGCGCGGCCGGCCGTCATTAAGGCAATCCCCGCCCGCGGGCTTGCTCCGAGCGACAGCCGTTTGTCCTCGCGGGTTTTGCGGATCAGCGCGGCGATATACTCCACGAGCGAGTCCTGCACGACCACTTGCCCCAAGCCCGCGCGCAGCTCCTTCAATCGTTCGAGCGTCAACGCCGGTTCCGCCGGCCGCCGCTCTTCGGCATAGAACGGAACATGATTCTTCAATATATCGGTTTCCGCTTCCAATGACGGATAGGATACCGTTAATTTGAACAAAAACCGGTCAAGCTGCGCCTCCGGCAGCGGATACGTCCCTTCGTACTCCACCGGGTTTTGCGTAGCGACGACGAAGAACGGGTCGGGCAGCCGATACGTCGTTCCTTGAATCGTCACTTGCCGTTCCTCCATCGCTTCCAATAAAGCCGACTGCGTCTTCGGCGGGGTGCGGTTAATTTCGTCGGCAAGCAGCAAATTCGTAAATACCGGTCCCCGAACGGTCTGAAATTCATTCTCTTTCATATTGAAAATAACGCTGCCTGTAATATCGCTCGGCATCATATCCGGCGTAAATTGCACCCGGCTGAACAAGCCGTCGCTCAATTCGGCGAGCGTGCGCACCATTTTCGTTTTTCCTAGCCCCGGAACGCCTTCGAGCAATACATGTCCCCCGGCCAAAAATGCGGTTACGAGCAGCCGAATATTTTTGCGCTGCCCGATGACGATCCGCTCCATCTGCTCCAATAATTGCTGCAATCGGTTCACTCCCTCTCCAGTTTCTGTATCATATAATCCGCTCTACGGCTGTCCTTCACAAACTGTTTCACCGTGTAGGAAGGCGCCTTCTCCGCATCCTGCCAGCTTTGCAGCACCTGCTCGAGCCGGTCCGCGTCCTCCTTGCTCATATGAAGCCTGGCCGCCGCCATCACCTGGCTGTCGTTCGCATCGGCGCGAACGCCAAAGCGCCTGGCGAGCAAACTGCGCACATAATTCGCTTGATGCCGCAGCGCTTCGCGCGCCAGCTTCCTTCGCTCATACCACCCGGCGGCGGCAAGCAGCGTTTCGTCCCCGCGCCGCACCGTCCAAGCGCGCGGCGTATAGGCCGGACCGAAGCGGACGGCTTTCAGCCAGAGCCATAGCAGCACGCCGATGACGAGCTGCAGCAGCACCGCGAGCAGCCAGTTCGGATAAACGGCCAGCAGGCCCGGTTGTTCACGGATCCCGTGATAGTATTCGTCAAACCAAATCGCATCGCTGTCCGCGAGCAAATATGGCCAGATAAGTTCAAAATGCGAATATTTCAAAATGCTGTCGTTTCTCGTCCACTCCGGGACGAGAAACAGCGTGACGCTTCCCTCGCCGATCGGGATCCGCCCGGCAATCATTCCGCGCTCGTCCAGCAGCAGCGGCTCTATGCCGTCCGCTTCTTCAAGCCGGTATACGGAAGCGACTTCGCCCGACAACCGATGGCCGGAAGGCCGATTCGCGTCCATGATGGGAACGACGGAATGCAAGGAACGATCGAGCTCCGTTAACGGGAACCTCTCCCATTGCTCGGGTGCGCTGTCAAACAAGAGCAAATGGTTGCCCCTGCCGACCCAACGCTCGATTTCCTCGATTTCTTCCGATCCGATGCCGTAAGGTTGAATCGAAACAAGCGTATGACGTTTCGTAGCGGGCAATCCATTCCACGCCCGCTTCCACTCTTTCACGGGGGCGTCCCGCTCTTTCAGAAGGGTGTACAATCCCTTCACCCCGTCACGGTCGGCCGAAGTAGACAAATAAGGCGGCAGATCGGGCATGTCGGGCTTCATGAGAACGAGTCCGATCAAGACGAAAGCGACGACGCTTACCGCTAACGCGATACGTTGCTTATTTTCTCTAGTCATCGGCAGCCTCCTCCGTCCAGTATGGAGCGAGAAGCTCCGTCATATGTACATATTCCCGTTCTCCCGCCTCGTCGCCGCCGTAATAGACCCCTTCGAACAAGCGCGCGGCTCGGGTAAACGCGGCCACGGCCGCCGGTTTGCGCTCGCTTAGTTCGTCAACGTATTCCAGATTCGTCTTCCATTTCTCCGCACGAATCCAATCCCGCTCATGCATAAGCAGCAATTGTGCCAGAAACGCATGGCGAACCGCTTCCCGGTAATCGCCGTCCGCCGCGCAATCCCGCGCTTTCCGCATCAGCATGGCGGAAGAGTTCCCCAGTTCTTCGGAGCCCAAGAGCGAATGGCGCCGTCCGGCGCGGCGCATGACGACGATGTTCCTGACAAGCCACACGATGGCGCCGGCAACGAGAAGAAGCAGAACGGCAACCAACGTATAAGCAAGCACCTTCGGCGTACCCGGCGGTACGGGTATATCCGGGAACAATTCGAACAGTTTGTTCCACATCTTCTCCAGCCATTCAAGCACAACGTTTCGATTCTCGCCGCGCTCATATGCCGTAAATTCGTCGCGCCCCAATATTTGCTCCAGCTTTTCTTTATCTTCCTGCCAACCCGCGTTACTCATTTTTTTGCCCCGGTTCGACGAATGTTGCAGACGGATTCGTTAATCCGCTTCCCCCGAATGCCGGCGGGTTGCCGGCAAATGCGAAACGGTCGAAAGGACGATATGCGCCTTCCTCCGCGTCCAGCATCCGCTCGATGTCCGCCCCCTCGTTGCGCACCCGCAAATCGAGATAGATCACCCCGTACGGAATCAAATAAATCGGTACGATCAAAAGACTGCACAAGATGTAAATCAACTGTCCGAGCAGCGACATTTTGAATACGGCAATGAGCAGCGCATAAATCCCTATCATCAATACCGTACCGATCGCGGCCACGACAAAATAAACGCAAAAAATGCGCCAAAAATTCCCTTTCGTTAATCTCCAGCTGCGGCGCAGCGTTTGTCTGCCGTTATCCAGCGCCGCCACAGGCAAATAAAAACCGAAACGGACGACGAAAAAACCGTATCCGACGACGAGTCCGAGCACCATTGACAAGTAAAGGACGACCACCAAGGCGACGGATGCGATACTGCCTCCGTAGGAAGAACCTAACTGAAGCAATCCGACTCCGAGCAAGGCGATCATCATTCCCACGAAGCCAACGGCGATGAGAACGGCGAACGTAAACAGGATGTAAATGCCGAACATCATCAATCCGTACAAAAACGTGTTGCCGACCATCCGCCAATACGGAGAGAACGATTTGCGGAGCAGTTCGCCGAAACGTACGCCCGAACCGTACGCGGCCGCGCGGACCAAATGCAGCTGCGAAGCGATCGCAGCCGGAAAGACGGCGACCATATAAAGCGGCATCAGCAGCAAAATAAATACGACGGACCCGATAGCGGAGTCGTCGTCAACGCCGCTCCCGCTCAGGAAATAATCGAAAGAGTCCGCCGCCGTATCCCCGTGTTGCGGCAGGAACGACGCTCCGCCCATATCGTACATCAACACATTTTGCAGCAAATAGATCGGTCCGAAAAACAAAAGCATAAGCAAAAAAATGACCGTAAAATGATTGCGGTACAACTGAAAACTCCGGTCTAAAATGGCGCCGACACTCATCGGCTTCGTAAACAATTCCATGCATGATCCTCCTGCCCATATATCGCCATAATTATACACGATGTTGACCGGAAGGGCATCCATAATATGCAAATTTAGGACGAAAGTAATTCCCGGCTCATCCAATGCGTGCGCTCTCCTGAAACGAGAAAGCGGCCTGAAACGATTTGCCGTCGCTTCAGGCCCGCTCCTCGCAATTTAACTTTGTTTTTCCGCGAATTCGCGCACATACTTCTCGTACCACTTTTTCCATTGTTCTTTGCGAGAGTCTAGTGTCTTCCCATCCAACAACGCTTCGATCACATCCAAGCATACATGCCAGCCGGCAATATCTCTCGGGGAATGATCCGTAACTTTGTAAATCGTCTCTTCCAGTACCAAACGGCAGCCTTCCGGTTCCGAATACAATTCGAAACGGACTTTGTCCTCGCCCCACATATACTCGAGTACCGCATGCTTTTTGACTTCGAGAATCGCAAGCTCCTCGAACGTCCCGTCCTGCATGTCGAACTTGACGACTCCTCCTTCGCGCAAATCGTCGATCCGCAGCTCGGGAAACCATTTCGCCAATTTCTCGTTCTCCGTCAACGAAGCCCATACCTTTTCGACCGAATGCTTCAAATGACGTTCGAAACGGACGACCGTTCCGTCTTTACTTTTTTTGATCACTGCTAACATGGTTATCCTCCTCGTTGAGATGCATTTCCAGAGCATCCAGTTTGTCGGACCAAAACAGCCGGTATGGCTCCAGCCAATGATCGAGTTCCTTGAGCGGCTTCGCGCAAAGGCTGTACACATGCTTCTGCGCGTCCTTGCGCACGGTTACGAGACCCGCTTCCCGCAAAATCCGCAAATGCTTCGATACGCCCGGCTGGCTCAAGGACGATACGGCGACCAGTTCGCCGACCGAACGCTCCTTCTCCCGCAAGAAATCGAGAATCGTCCGCCGATTCGGTTCGGCCAATATTTCAAACAATTTATCGTTTTTCATACATTTATATTACCCATTAGTTATATTACTGTCAAGTTATGTTAAAGACGATAAAAGGGACCTCCGAAGAGGTCCCGACTGTTCCATATCCGAATTAGATAGCAAAAATATGACTGCCGATTTTGCCGGTTTGCTACCGCGACCAAATCCATTTGGATGTCGCTGTGACAGGATTGAAGTAATAAAGCGCCCCGCCTGTCGGATCCCATCCGCGCACAGCCTCCCATGCCGCGGCATAGGCCGTGCTGTCCGGCTCCAGCCAATATTGGCCGTCGTCGACCGCCGTAAATGCGAGCGGTTGGAAAATAACCCCAGCTACCGTATTCGGGAAATCCGGCGATTTCAGGCGATTCATCACGACGGCCGCCACCGCCACTTGTCCGGTGTAAGGCTCGCCGCGCGCCTCGCTGTACACGGTTCGCGCCAGCATCGTCAATTCGTCGGCGTTGACCGACACTCGTTTCAAGGCTTGCCATGTTTGCGAACCGACAATGCCGTCCACCCGCAAACCGTAATCTTGCTGGAACCGCTTGACGGCTTGCGTTGTATTGGAACCGAACACCCCGTCCAACGGTTGACGGTAGTAGTCCAGTATTTGCAGTCGAAATTGCAAGTCCCACACATCGCCGCTATAGCTTCCGTGCTGAATGGTGGGAGCCGCCGCTGCCGCCGGCACGATGGTCGACAAACAAATGATGGCCGCTAGGAAAGGCAATACAATTTTTTCATGCTTGTCCTCCTTTCCCTTGTCATTATATAGACGGAGGACAGGCATCTCAATGCAATCATATTGGAAATAAAACAGAAATATGCCATTTTATTTCCATATTTTCGAATCTATTCCCTGCTCCAGCGCAACCGCCGCCCTTTTTCGATAGGACATGATGACCGTGGACAAGAGAAGAAGATAAGCCGCAATATACGCTGCAACGAGCCAAAGGGCCGCCGCCGGCGCGGCGCGGTCCATCGTATAGCCGACAAGCGCGGGAAAGACCGCTCCGCCAATGCCCGCAAATCCCGTGACCAAACTGGTGACGACTCTCGCCTTTCCCGGAAACGTATGATTGGCGTATACCATCGTAATGGAATAAATGCCGGATAACGTCAAGCCGAGAGCCGGAATGAGCAGGAAACTCGCAATCGCGCTATGCGAAACGATAAACACGGTCCAAATCACCAAACTGCCCAGCATGCTGGCGAGCAAAAACCGGCTGTAATTGACCTTGCGGATAATCCAGCCGGTAGCAAGCCGGCCAAGTACCATGGCGGCCCAGAATACGCCGATGCTAAGCGCCGCGTAATTCTGCGCCGTTCCGACATAATCAATGAAAATGGAAGACAGAAAATTGTTTAAGCTGCCTTCGATGCCGCTATACATAAAGATCATGAGCAGAAACAAGGATAGCAGCAGCCCTTTGCCAACGCGCGACAAATGCTGCGGCGGAGCCGCCTCCGCCGCGTCCGCCGCCTCCGTAACGTCCGCCCCTTCCTGGGAATACACGATTTTCTTCCAGACGACGGCCAGCAGGAGCGCCAGCGTCCCGGTAATGAAAAAAGAATAAGACCATACGCCGTTTCCTATTAGAATGCTTGCAATGATCGGCATAAGCAATGCGCCCAGCCCGAAGGAAACTTCCAAATAGCTCATGACGACCGCGCGGCGCCCGACGAACACTTCCATCATGAGGGCGGCGACCGTCACCTCAACCGTCGCGGCGCCGAAGCTGTTGATAAAGTTCAACAACAACACCACACCGAAAGGCGGGAGCGCCGCAATGCCAAGCTGCGACACCGTAACGGTCAAACAGGCCAGCGCCAGCGCATTTTGGACGCTCAAGCGGCTCATGATCAAGGCGGAAAAGGGCACGCCAAGCAAAAAACCGACCGAGCTTAAAAAAACGAGCTGCCCTCCGTCCGTATACGACAGTTCATAATGTTTCAACAATTGCGGCATGACAGACCCGACCGTCGTCATGACAAGGCCTGCAAGAAAGTATAGCGCATAAGATGCAAAAGCGAACGGTTTCACGTCAAAATCCCCTCTTTCGCATCCATTGTACAATGAAACGGCATTTCTGGACATGAACAATTCAAGCAAACATGAACGATCTTGTTTCGCGCCGTTCCCGACGATAGTCCAGTTTTCAACCCGACGATAGTCCGAAGCGGATCCCCGGCGCCGGATGATGTGAATTGGACATCGATCCGCTATAATATAGTAGTGGATGTATTATGACGACAAGGAGCATTTGGAGCATTTATGGCAAACTGGTTTGAACAAGCGTACCGTTTTCTTACACATCTGAATATGGAACAAATCGAACTGCTTTTGGAGAAATATTCTGCGCTCGGTCCGATTCCCGGCATCGCGCTTCCGGCGGTGGAGGCGTTTCTGCCGTTTTTGCCGTTATTCATTATCGTTGCGGGCAATGCGTCGGCGTACGGCCTTTGGCTCGGATTTTTCTATTCCTGGATCGGATCGGCGCTCGGATCAAGTCTCGTCTTTTTGTTGGCGCGCCGGTTTGGCGGCCGTTTTAGCCGGTATTTGTCGAATAAATATCCGAAGGCTCAACGTTTTTTCTCGTGGATCGAACGAAGAGGGTTTACGCCTTTATTTGTATTGTATTGTCTTCCGTTTACGCCCTCGTTCTTCGTCAGCATCGCTTCCGGCGTCAGCACCGTCCCGAAGCGGATCTTCTTCTCCGCCGTCGTGCTGGGCAAGGCCGTCATGGTGTTCATGATGTCCTTTATCGGGCATGATTGGCAAGGATTCGTCTCCAATCCTTGGCGAATCGTCTTCGTCGCCGCAGGCCTGGTTCTGCTATGGTATGTCGGCAAGCGGGTGGAGAAGCGGTATCAAATTTCGTAACGCGAAAGAGTCGTTGGATTCTAGATATGGCTCAGTAATTGCAATATAGCCAGCAACGCCTCTCTCTCATCGGTACCGTTAACGGAAATCGTAATTCCTACTCCGTACGGCGCTCCTAATTTCAATAATGATAGCACGCTTTTGCCGTCGGCGAATTTCCCGTCGTATTCCACCCGAATATCCGATTGGAACTTGCTCGCTTCCATTGCGATTAAATTGGAAGGTCTTAAATGCAAACCTTGTTCGAAATGAATTCTGTATATGGTCTCCAGCATTGGTATGTTTCTCTCCTACTTATTCGCTTCGCAAAGCGTTGAATAATAAGACGAATTGTTCTTGCGTACGCATCGTCAGCAGCGCTTTTCGAATATCCGGCCGCTCTACGAGAAACGCCAATTTGGAGATAAGATCCAACTGTTCGTTCCCTTTCCCGCAAATGGCGAACATCAAGCGGACGCGTTCGTCTTCGCCAAACATCGTCTCTTCTGCAAAGCGTATCATGACCCATCCCGGCTGCGCAATGGACTTGCTGTCCGGGTCCAATCCATGCGGCACTGCGATGCCGCTTCCGATCCACGTCGAGTGCACCAACTCTCTGCTCTTCATCTCTTGAATATATTCCTTGTCCCTCGCCATTCCTAAATCGATCATTCGCCTCCCGGCCATTTCAATCGCTTCCCATTTATCTTTGACGCGCATGTCAAGCAGAAACTGTTCTTTCCGTAAGGGAAACCGGTCCGCTTGCTGAAGCTTCGGCCCCGTTTCCGCTTCTTTCGCCCGAGGAACGGGTCGGCTCGATTCGATCAGCTTCAAGATGTGTTGATATAGTTCCGAATCGATTAGAGAGGGCACGAATAAATAATTGGCTTCCGCGAGGGATTGTTTCATTCGCTTTTTTAATTGTTGATGGACAACAACCAGATCGGCATCCTTGGGAATCCGGTCGATGCCCGTATAGATCACTTGAATGTGTTCGATCTTCTTCCTTTTCAACGCTTTCTTTAATTTTGCAGCTCCCATCGCGCTTGACGCCATTCCTCCGTCGCAAGCGAACACGACCTTGGCAATCGTCCGTTCCCTATCTGCCTCATTGCCGCTTCGTTCATCCGTTTCTCCGTCTGCTTCGTCTAGCCGCAGCCGCTCCCGTCCCGGCTCGTCCTTCTTGCCGCTCTTTCCCAATACTCGCAACATAATGTACGAAACGGAGAAGGAAACGGCCGCAGCCGCGGCAATCCCGCACAGCACACCCGCATAACTGCTCTTGGGGGTCATGGCCATAATAACCAGCAAGCTTCCCGGAGAAGGCGTCGCCACGAGGCCGGTATCAAGCAAATAAAAGATGAGATTGCCCGTTAATCCCCCCATAATCAAAGGGAAGATTAACATAGGCTTCATTAAGACATAAGGAAAATAAACCTCATGGATGCCCCCAAGCAATTGAATCGTGATGGCCGTTTTTAACTCCCCGCGCTTCTTATCCCGGCTCCATAAATAAGTCGCTAATAACATCCCGAATCCGGGCCCGGGATTGGCTTCCAAAATAAAAAAAATCGAGGTATGCGCGCTTTTTAATTGATTCATGCCGAGCGGTTCCAAAATGCCGTGATTCATCACATTGTTGAAAAACAACACTTTGGCCGGTTCGATCGCGAACGCCAATATAGGCAGCATGCCGGACCGAATCAAGATCTGCGTGCCGTGAAGCGCGGCATGGATGAAAATCGTCATCATCGGGACCAGGCAAAGATAAGAGAACAAGCCGAGGATGACACCGATCGCCCCCGAAACCGCATTATGAAACAGCAGTTCGAATCCGACGGGGATGCGGTCCTCCATCCACGTATCCACCTTCTTAATGAACCAACCGACGAACGGTCCGATCAGCAGCGCAGGCAAAATAAGAGGATACTCCCGATCGCTTCCGATCACTGCCATGATCGTTACGAAGGCTGCGATCACTCCGCCTCTCGTATCGCCCAACATTCTCCCTCCGGTGTATGCGAACAAGATGGGCACCAAATAAGTCATCATCGGATTGACGGTATCGTACAGCTCCGTATTCGGAATCCAGCCGGCGGGACTGAACAGAATCCGGAGGAATCCCACTGCGATCAAGACGGCAATATTTTGATAGACGATCCCGCTAAGAAATCGGCCGCAGCGGTCCAGTATCTTCATTCGTTTATCCCCCAATTAATTGTTTCATCTTAACGGTGTACGCGTCGCTGAGCACACGATCGATGTAAGCCCGGATCTCCTCCCCCGATCCTCCGGCCAGAATGGCCAGATGCTCTTCTTCAATCAAGGATGCGCCGATCTCGCCGATCATCTCCATTTGTTCTTGTCCCGCCGTATCCGGCGCGAGCAAGATCAGCACGGTACGGACGTTCCCCTGCCTGCCGTCCTCTCCCCATGCTACCGGTCGTTTTAATCTGATTGCGGAGACATGCATGGCATGAATTCCTTTCGTTCGATAATGGAGCAAAGCAAGTCCGTAAGCTTCTGCCGTCCAAGTCCCCATCCGCTCCCGGTGAAGCAAATCCCGTTCGATAAGAGGAACATTCGCATGAGCGTCGGTCAGAAGCGCCGAGCGCGCGGCCTCGCGGACGACTTCCCCTTTCGACCGGCATTCCGATTCGACGAATTGGAAATTGCGAATCAATTCGGAAACAGCATCCCCATATCGATTTACTTGTTGAATCGTTATATCGATCGGCACCTCCTTCCCTTCCTGCAACGGCGGTTGACGAAGCGCGGACAGTCTCGTTCCAAGCTTAGCCCGATCCTCCGCGGTCAGAAACGGGCTTACCATGACGACAGGCTTTCGTTCAAATTCGAGCGTTACGGTAGAGACCAGCAGGTCGATCTCGTTCCAATTTCCGCTCCAATGAGATAAATGCGATAAAGGCACCGTATCCGCAACTTCGATATGCGAAAGCTCTTTGCGAATTTGTGCCGCCAACAGCTTGGAAGCGCCGAATCCGCTTGTGCAGACGACCAAAACTTTATAATTTCTCGGTTTCTCCATGTTGCGGCGCAGCACCGCGGCTCCGAAATGCATGGCCAAGTATCCCGTTTCTTCGTCGGGTACGGGGAAACCAATCCGTTTTTCCAAGTATGCCGCCGCTTTTTTGCAAGCCTCGTACACATGGGGATAATTGTTCTTCACCTGCTCCAATAACGGATTTCTGATCTGCATCGACATCGAAATGCGAAAGAAAACCGATTCCAAATGCTGCGCCAAATGAACGGCCAAGTCGTCGTCGTTGGATAGCGGTATGTTCAATTCGTCGCTTACGATATAAATCAGATCGTTCACATATTCGGATACGGGATGAACTTTAGAGTTACGAACCGTTTTGCGGGACCCGGCTCCGAGCAAGTGCATCGTAATATAACCGACTTCGCTTTCGGGCACGGCGATGCCCAGCGCTTCGGACAGACGGCCGGTCAGCGTTTCCGACCATTCGTACTCTTCGCAACGCTTCAGCTCGGATAAAACGCTTTCACTCATTTCGATCTTCTCGCCCGCCACAAGCCGCTGCAAGGCAAGCGCAATATGAACGACGAGGCCGACAAAAGCGCTGTCGGGCATATAAAAGCGGCGGTCTTGCTCCAATTCGCGGACTTTGCGTTCAATGGCATCGATATAATGTTCTTCAATAAAATTGAGCAAATGGCTTCGAACCGACGTTTCCAATTGCGCCTTGGGCGGAGCGGGAATTGCAAACGAATGGAAGGCTTCCACCAGTTGTTCCTTCGAGCATTGTTCATACAACAATTCCAATATCGCTTGCCGGAAATCTTTTTCGTCTCCCTGCAAAAAAACACCGAAACCGGGTTTGCGCACGATTCGAATCCTGCGCTTCGCAAACCATCCCTCTAATTTATCCAAGTCATAGCTGACGGTTGCCTCGGAAACGTTTAATTTTCTGCCTAAATAAAATAATTTCACCGGTTCATTCAAAGACAATAGCGTTTGTTTCAACTCATACTGCCGCTCTTCCGCCGTCAGAGGCCGCTCCGAATAGGCGGGACGGAGAGCATCGCTTGCCTGCTGCTTATCCTCTTCCGTTCCGGCAATGGATAAACCTACGCCCGGCTTGGATTCGAGCTCAAGACGAAACCGTCTCAGCAATTTGCGAATTCCCCCGATTTCTCTTTGGACCGTACGCGAACTGACCTGGAGGCGATCCGATATTTCCTTCAGCGTTAAAGGCTTGGCCGAGGCAAGCAGCCATTGGAAAATAAGTTTTTGCCGCGCGTTCGGTTGCATCCTCCCACCTTACCTCTCCCTTCGAATATGAGCATGAAAACAACAACCCTGAGCCTTGCGGCTCAGGAGGCATTTTATAGGAACTATTATAATTTAAGTTGGACTTTAAACCAATGCGGATCTTTGGGCTGTTCGAAAAAGTCTGCCGCTTCCTCCAGCGAAATCTGTCTCGATATTAACGAAGCCACTTCGACGCGTTTCTCCTTAAGCCAATGAAACGCAGGCAGAAACGTTTGATTGATCGCCATCGAACCGATCAACGTCCAATCTTTATTATACAATTGGAAAGGCGATAATCGAACGAACGAATCCGTTGCCGTAACGCCGAATTGCAAGTATTTGGACGCCGGTCCCATATAGTTGAACGCTTGTTCGATGACCGCCGGTATGCCGGTAGCGTCGACAACGACATCGAAACCGTATGGATACTCGCCGGCATGCAAAACTTGTTCGATATCCCGGCTTAGCACTCCTTTCGTCGCCCCGCGGGCAACGGCCGTCTCAAGCTTCTTCTCCGATACGTCGACAACGACCAATTCGGAAGCCCCGGCCTGCACAAGCGCTTGAACCAGTTGCTGTCCCATCGCTCCCGCGCCGAACAGGATGACCCGATCCCCCACTTGCAGCGAGAGCCGGTTCATTGCGTGAACGACACAGGCCATCGGCTCGATAAAGGCGCCTTCGGCGAAGGTCATGTCGTCAGGCAGTTTCACCGCATTACGCGCGGGAACGGCGACAAATTCGGCCATGCTGCCGTTGACGGTATTGCCGAGCGCCCCCCAATTGGCGCATTGATTCGTCCGCTTGGTCAAGCAAAAAGGGCATTCTCCGCAATACAGCGTAGGATCCGCGCTAACCCTCTCCCCAACCTGAAATCCGGAGACCCCTTCTCCGACTTCATACACCGTGCCCGCAAATTCATGCCCCGGAATGATCGGATACGGGGAAATGAATTCTCCTTCGAAAATATGAATATCCGTACCGCAAATGCCTACGTTTTCAACCTTAATCGTGATCTCCCCCGCTTTAGGCTTCGGGTAAGGAACCTCTTTCACTTTTGCTTGCTTAGGCGCTTCAAACACTAATGCCTTCATCGTTGTCATTGTATTTACTCCTCCCGGTTCGTTAAGTCACTTTATCCTTTTACCGCACCCATAGTCATTCCTCTAACCAATTGTTTTTGCGTAAACCATCCCAAAATCATCGGCGGCAATGCGGAAATCGTTGCAACGGCGGACATTTTCGCCCAGAACAGGCCTTCTTGGGTCATAAAAGTGGCCATGTAGACAGGCATAGTCGCCGCATTCGTATAAGTCAAACTGACGCCCAGCAAAAATTCGTTCCAGGCGAAAATCGCGCACAGCATTCCCGTCGAAACGACGCCGGGCCGGACGATAGGGATCGTAATTTTGAGAAACCCTTGAATTCCGGAGGCCCCGTCGACTTGCGACGCTTCAATGAGATCGTAAGGGATGTCCTTGAAGAAGGAACGCATCATCCATACGACGAGCGGAACGTTCATCGCCACGCACATCACAATCAAGGCCAATTGCGTATCCAGCAGATTGATGTTTTTAAAGACGAGATACACGGGAACAATGGCCCCGACTACCGGAAGCATCTTGGTGGAAATGAACCAAAATAAAATATCGTCGCCGCGCTTGATGCGGTACATCGCGAGCGCGTAGGCGGCCGGCACGCCCAGCAACAATGCCGCAGCCGTGGACACTGCCGATACAAGCAGCGAGTTTTGAAAGAAATGGGCCGCCCCGGAACTCCATACTAACTTGAAATTTTCGAGCGTCGGCGTGAAAATGAGCGCCGGAGGCATCACGGTCGCCTGCGATTCTTGCTTAAACCCGGTGATGAACATAAGCAGAACCGGGAAGAAATAAACGATTGCGATCAGATACGTTGCGAACGTCAATCCGACGGATGCCAGTCTCTTCATGTTAATTCCCCCCGAAACGTTCTCCGCAACAATTTAAACAGCAGCGTCATCAGCAAGACGGTGATAATCACGATCATGACGCCGACGGCGGACGCTTCGCCGACATCCCAGCCCTGAAACCCGCTGCGGTATACCAGGAACGACAAATTCGTGGACGCATACCCCGGTCCGCCGGAGGTCGTCACGTAGATGAGGCCGAATTCCTGAAGAATAAAGACGATCCCCAGCAATAAGGCAACTTCGATATAGCGCAGAAGATGCGGCAGCGTTACGTGGAAAAATTGGCCGACTCTTCCCGCCCCGTCCAGAAGCGAGGCCTCCAGCGCGTCTTCCGGGACGGATTGCAGTCCCGCCAGCAGTACCAGCAAAAAGAACGGCGTCCATTGCCATGCGATCATCGCCATAAGCGTCAACAACGGATAATGCGTCAGCCATTCGACAGGCTGCGCTCCGAGCAAGCCCGATACGTATGCCAGCACCCCGAAATTCGGATCCAACAGCATGTTTTTCCAAATGATTCCCGTAACCGTCGGCATAATAAAGAACGGCGTGATCAATAAAGTCCGCACCAGTCCCTTGCCGAAAAACGAACGATTCAACAATAAAGCAAGCAGCATCCCTAACGCCAAACAAATGAGTAACGCTCCCGTCGTCAACACAAACGTATTCAGAATGACCGTCCATATATTCGGCGAGCTTACAATTTGTTTGAAATTGGCGAACCCCGCAAATTTCCTTCCCAGGTCGGGCCGCATCAAATTCCATTTGTGCAAACTATAGAAAATAGTAATGAGAAATGGAATTTGAGTCGCGACGGCGACGAACAGGACGGCGGGCAAAAGGAGCCTTCTCGATGGTTGCACCGATCGCGCCGTCGTTTTGACATTTCCCATATTTTAACGTTACCACCTTATCCGTACAAATTAAGGGGGGAGCCTCCCCCCTTGCGGCCTTCGTTACTTTTTGTATCCGCCGTCCTGTGCCACTTGTTCCGCTTTTTGCTGGGCAAGCTTCAACGCTTCTTCCACCGTTTTCTGTCCCGACAGCGCCGCGGCGATCTCTTGGCTGACTTCGGTTCCCAGCTGCTGGAATTCCGGAATAGCGACAAACTGGATTCCTTTGTATGGAACAGGGTCGACGGTCGGTTGGTCATAATCAGCCGATTCCAGCGATTTCAATACGATCTCGGAGAAAGGGGCCGCCTCCTTGTATTTCGGATTGTCATAGGTCGAATGGCGCGTTCCGGGCGGTACCACTCCCCATCCTTCCGATTCGCCGACCTTTTCGATATATTGCTTGCTTGTCGCCCAAGCAACGAATTTCATCGCTTCTTCTTTATGCTTGCTTGCCGATTCGATGGCCAAACACCATGCGTACAGCCAGCCGGTATTATCCTTCTTCCGGCTTGGCGCCAGCGCGTAGCCGATCTTGCCGGCAACCTGCGACGATTTCTCATCGTTTAGAAATCCGGCGGCCACCGTCGCATCGTACCACATCGCGGCCTTGCCGGTAGACATGAGCGTCAAGGCTTCGGTGAACCCGGTGGAGAACGCTCCCGGCTGTCCCGCTTCCTTGATCAAATTCGTATAGAACTCGACGGCTTCCGTCGTTTCGGGACTATTCAACTGCGCATTCCATTCCATGTCGTACCAACGTCCGCCAAAGGCGTTAATGACCGTATTGAGCGGAGCCATCATTTCTCCCCATCCCGGCAAGCCGCGCAGCACGATTCCCGGAACGTTATTCGCCGCTTTGACCTGTTTGGCAATGTCCGCCACCTCGTCCCAGGTCGGGTTTTCCGGCATTGTTACTCCGGCTTTTTCGAGCATTTCGGTATTGTAGTACAACATGCTGCTCTCCGCATAGAAAGGCAGCGAATAGAGCTGGTCATTATGCGAAAGCGCTTTACGAATCATTTCGAAAACATCCTCGATGTCGTACTGTTCCCGTTGTTCGGCGCTCATCTTGTCCAAATACGGGGACAACGGCTCGATCCAGCCGTTTTGCGCCCAGATCGGAGTATCGTAGTTGCTGATGGTGACAATATCGAACATTCCTGCTCCCAGAGCGACGTCCTCCGTTACTTTTTTGCGCAAATCGTTTTCGGGGAGAACGACAAACTCCACTTTAATGCCCGTTTCCTGTTCAAATTCCTTCGTCATCTTCTGCATGACGACCATATCCGGATTATTCACGGTGGCAACCGTCAATTTCACATCCGTCGAACCCGCAGATCGTTCGTCTCCGGCCGGCGCTTCCGCCCCATTCTCCGGTTTGACGGGGCTACCTCCGCTTGTGGAGCAACCTCCCAGCACCAAAACGAACGCGATAAGGATAAGGCCTATACTCTGAAACCTGCTACGCTTCATTTGATTTCCCCCTACATTGTTTTCGCTTTCATACGTATTGATGCGGCCACATCAAACCGGAAGCAGTGTGACTTCCGTCACAGTTGATTATACGTACAGTTCGCCGCAAGGGAAATCGATAGATCTACAGTTTTGTCGACAGAAGTTGTGGACATTTCTTAAGAGCGGCTTCGGAATTGCGTTTCCCGTTCCGTTCTACGATTCCGTTTCATCCTAAACGTTCGACCCTCCGGGCACTTGGACCGGAAAATCGCAGCGGCTGACACCCCGTCAGGCGGGCTAACGAAACTAGAACACGCTAATAGCCGGTAAATGACCCTGTTGCTGATGTAACGAAACTGGAACACGCTAATGAGGGGAAAAAGGCGGTAAAACGGCCGATTTCCAATGAATAACGATATGTACTTTCGTTAATATGGGAACGTCTTCATTTTGAGCCCAATAAGGATTGACAGTTTCGTTAGCGCCTAGGTCCGCGCGGATCGCCTTCGAAACAAGGAGCGATCCCCTTCGATATGCGCAATAAAGCCAGTTACATCAACGGTGGCGAATGATGAAATTGACCTCAATTGCAGGTTTCTGAATGAAAGGTCCTTCATTGCCTGGTTATTCTTTCCGACTGGGGCGGGCGGTTTGAAAAGATGGCCACACTGCTTTGTCATCCTATCCCGTTTTAAAAATCAATGCAAAGCTATTGCTTATTCATCCCTGATTTCGCCTCGAGAACGAAAATTGGGAACGAAATTGCCTTATTAACGAATTGAGATTCGCAAATAAGATACTTTCGTTCCCAATGTAGGGGGGGATCGCAAGTTCCATTCGATTGCGTCGATTTACACTAGCCTTTCAATCCTTCCGCCAATCCCTCGACGTCCAAACCGTCCGTCTCGAACGCTTTGCGCACCAATTTCGGCGCGACGAATTCGTCGTATTTGCCCAAATATGGGGCTTCGTCTTCTTTCAACAGGGAGAGCGGTCCGTACGGATCGGCGCAGGCAGCGACGATTTCTTGCAGCAGCGTGCCGGCGTCCGTTCTGCCGGCTACGACCATGTAATAGGGCTCCATCGGAACGATGGAACGCAGCGCCAGCCGATCTGACAGATGGTGCTTGATGAGCCGTTCCAGCGTGCGGAATTGCTTGCTCCCGACCCAGGGCAACACGAATAGCGAATCGCCTCCCGCCGAAATGACGGCGCTCTCCAGCAGTCCGCTCTCGCGGGCGAGACGGCGCGCGCGTTCCAGCCGTTGTACCGCGCCCGGCGCCAAATATGGATATAGCGTCGATTCCGCCAATACCTCGCGCATTTTGCGCATGACGCGGCCGTGAATATCGCCGCCCGAGCCGAGCCAGAGCGTGTCGACCTTGCCTCTGGCCGGCTTGACGTACACCGCTTTATGCTTCGTATCGATCTCCTCGACCTTCCACAGCATCCCGGCGAGCGAGAAGCAATACCCCGGCGGCGGCACGGTCGTAATCGAGCCGATCTCCTCCGATTCGTTGTATACCGAATGCTCCTCATCATCCTGAAACACCGCGTAAAATCGAAAGTTGTTCACGATGCGCTCTCCCGCGAGCCCGATAATGAGCGTGCCTTCTTCCGTGCGCTGAATATGGTCCGTTTCCAGCAAATAATGCAAAAACGTCCTGTAATCGTCGGGATGGATCGTTTGGAACGGAGGCAGCGTCAATACCATTCTCGCAAGCTCGGCCGGAACGGCCTCGCCGATGCTCTTGAGCACGCTCATCGTCTGGTGATAGAGCAGCCCTACAGGCATCTTCCGCATGCCCAAAGGCTCGATCCACTTCTCTTGGACGTACAGCTCGATGACCGCGATCGCCCGCAGCAGCGTCCACGGCATGCGCGCGGGCAGCTGCGCCTCTTCGTCTTCCTCCTCCGGACAGACGAAGAGCATCTCCGACGGCGCGCCTCCGCGCCGGCCCGACCGGCCCAGCCGCTGCACAAAGCTGGAGCAGCTGTAAGGGGCGCCGAGTTGAACGACGCGTTCGAGCTGCCCAAGATCGATGCCTAGCTCAAGCGTCAGCGTAGCCGCAGCGACCGCCGGTCCGCCGCCTTCGCGCAGCGCCGCTTCCGCTTCCTCGCGCAGCATCGCCGAGATGCTGCCGTGATGCACGTAGAACACATCCGGCTCTTCGCGCTTTGCGGCGACGCGGCGCAGTTCGAGCGTCGTCAGTTCCGCGTCCGAACGGCTGTTGTTGAAGATGATCGCTTTCTTCGACCGCGTCTGATCGTAGATATAGTTATAATACGACCGGCGCGCATTCTCGAGCGCCATCGCCTGCTCCTCGTCCCGCGCATCGGGGAACGAGAAATGCTCGATCGAAAGCCGCAGCTTGCGTCCGCCCGGCGGAGCGACCACTTCCACCCCATAGGCGGTGCCTGCGCCGAGCCAGCCGGTCGCCGTATCGTAATCGCTTAAGGTGGCGGACAAGCCGATTCGGCGCGGCGAACAGCCCGCCATCCGCTCGATGCGCGCCAGCTGGCAGAGCAGCTGCGTCCCTCTGTCCGCGCCCATGAAGGCATGCACCTCGTCGATGACGACAAAACGCAAATCGCCGAACAAGGCGGGAATCGCATTCGGACGATTCATCAGCAGCCCTTCCAGCGATTCGGGCGTAATCTGCAAAACGCCGGAAGGCTTGCGCATAAGGCGCGCTTTCTCCGCTTGCGACACATCCCCATGCCAATGCCATACGGGGATATGCCCTTCCCGGAGCAAATCGTTCAGACGCTCGAATTGATCGTTGATGAGCGCCTTCAACGGGCTAACGTACAAAATGCCGACCGATCGGGACGGTTGCTCGTGCAGGCGGGTCAAGGCGGGAAACATGGCCGCCTCCGTCTTGCCCGAAGCGGTGCCCGAGGCGATCAGCAAATGACTGGACGTGTCGAAGAGAACGCGGCAAGCTTCAACCTGGGCTTCGCGCAGTTCTTCCCATCCTTTGCGGTAAATGAATTCCTGAATGAACGGCGCCAGCCTGTAGAACGGATTGGCGCTCATAAATCAAACTCCGCCAAAACGTCGTCCACCGCCGCCGACTCGTCCGACTTCGCGGCCGACGGATTCGAAGCGGCGGACGAGACGCTCGAGGACATCTTGCCGATTAAATCTTCAAAATCGCTCTCCGGATTGTGGTGAAGCGTATTAAGCAAGTCCATGAAATCGCGCACGACTTCGCGCGTCGTAAGCAGCTTGTCGGCCCCCAGCCTGCCGATTGCCGCCTCCATAAATCGTACGAGTTGGCCGTCCGCAAGCGTAGGGACATAGTCGTTATGCATGGCGTGAATGTCCCGCAATTTTTGCAGCAGCACCAAAATTTCCTCATGCGACAGCATTTCAAGCCGCAGCAGCGGTCCCGTAAAGTTTCTCATTCCGCCGCTGCCGAAACGTCCTTCGATCAGGCGGGAGCGCAGCGCATCGTAACTGAACAGCCCGCGCCGCTCATCCTCGACAAACTGCGGCGTTCCGCCCATCCAGATGCCGAGATGCGACGCCTTGCCCTGCATCGTATCGTTAAACATGGTGAGCAGCTTCTCATAGTTGCTCTGGCGCGAGACGCTGTTGGAAATTTTGTACAGGTTAACCCCTTCGTCGATAAACAACAGCAAGCCTTTGTACCCGATTTTGGCGGCGAATTCCGCCCACAGCTTCATGTAATCGTACCAATTGTCGTCATCGATCATAACGCCGACGTCCAGCGCCTTGCGAGCCTCCGTCTTCGTTGCGAATTCGCCGCGCAGCCAGCGCATCGCCGCCTGTTTCCGCTCGTCGTCCGCCATTTTATACCCGTTCCAATAGGCGGCAAGCACTTTGGCAAAGTCAAATCCATGCACCATGCTTACCATTTCGTTCGTCACTTCGAAGATGCGCCGCTCCACCTCCGGCTGAAGGGCCGGATCGTCCGGACGCAAATTCGAGTCCTTCATGGCGTTTTGCTGCAAAAGCGAGAACCATCTCTGCAGCATTACTTCCAGAGCGCCGCCGTCCGGACGGGTTCGCGTCGACAGGTTCGACATCAGTTCGCGGTACGTCGCAAGTCCTTGTCCCTTCGTACCGACCAGTCTCCGCTCCGGAGAAAGATCGCAATCGGCGACGGCGAACCCGCGATCCATCGCATAATTGCGGATCACCTGGAGGAGGAAGCTTTTGCCGCTGCCGTACCTTCCCGTAATCAGCTTAAATGCCGCTCCGCCTTCCGCGATATTGTCCATCTCGCGAAGAATCGACTCGATTTCGTCTTTGCGGCCGACCGCAATATGCTCCAATCCGATGCGGGGGACGACGCCCGCCGTCAGCGAATGAACGAGCGCGGTCGTCATTCGTTTCGGAATTTTCACCTGATTCATCATCTATATCACCTCGTCAAATTCGCCAGCATCGGCAAATATTCTTCCACAATCATACCGCCGTCGATAAGCAGATCGCCGATCGTTTCCATCGCCGCCGCATTGATCTCGTCCAGCAGCAGTTCCGCCATTGTGCCCTCCCGCTCGGCCGCAGCCGCGACTTCCCGTTCGCCGAGCCCGCTCTTTAATGCATACAGCGCTTCGCGTTGGGCGGGGGTCAGCATGGCGGAAAGTTCCTTCCATTCCTCGCCAAGCTCCGACGTATCCCATACGACGCCGCCCGCATGTTCCGCTTCGGCTTCGGCTAACGGACCGGAATCGTCCGAAGCCTCCGAAACGGCGGAGACAACCTTAACCGTTGCCGGGGATGCCGTCCGCAGACGTTCCCCTTCGGCCTGCTCCTTCTCTTTCCCGGCAGCTTGCTCCGTACCCCTTGTCTCTTCTTCCGTTTCAACGGTAAGAAGCTGCCGAACGGTCTCGGAGTCTTGCTGCAGCTGCGCCAGTTTCGCCGCATCGATCTGCACGGCCGCTGCCGCGCTCTCCGGTTCGGCGCCTCGATTCAGCTCCCGTTCGAGATAGCGGGATACGAGCAATTCGATTTCCGGCTCGATGGCAATGCCGCGCAGCCGCCCTTTGAAGCCGAGCAGTTCGCGCAGTTTGTTCTCGGTCAACCGGATCAGTTGTGACGTAAAATCGCGCAGCGGCTCGTGATCGCTAATCGGCGGAGCCGCAATCGGAAACGTGCGGCCGAACAAGGAAACGTCGTACACGGCGCTGTGAAAGAGGGTTCTTGCCACAATCCGCTGCGGTCCGGGATGAAACAATTCGATCATGCGCATCCCGTGCCGTTTCCGCAAATAACTGTCCACGAGCGCAAAAACTTTCGGCACATACGTCTCGATCAGCGTTCTTCCCGTTTCGATATAAAATTTGCTGCGCCGCACATCGTAATCCGATAGCTGCAGCGCCAGCTCGAACGGCAAGTCAAGCGGTTCCGCGGCGAATCTGCCCTGCAATTCGAGGTCGAGCAGTTCGCCCGCGAGCCCGCGCGGCGTCAGCCGCAATATATCGTAAATCGGCACATCCAACCGATGCGCCAATATAAAATCGGCCAGCCAGACGGCCACGTACACGTCCAGCTTCAGGTAACGCCGGCGGTACGCTTCCCATACATTCCGCAGCGCTTTGCAACCTTGCATCGGATCCTCCCAGCCGATGCCGTTGATCAGCTCATAAACATAAAGAAAAATATAGGAGAGATCCGTTTCGGGGTAACGCTGCCGGCGCACTTCCCCCCGCCAATACAAGTACCATTTCTTCTGCGCGTTGGTCATGGCCCCATATGTCGGCCAATAGCTCATGAACGGCACGAACGGAACTTCCGGCCCTACGGCATGTACCAGTTCCTTCGCCTGCCGCACGAATGATTGCCCGCCATTGGAGTAATTCGCATATCCCGCCGGCTCAGGCGCCGTCCGCGCCGCGCTCGATCCGCCGGCGGCGGGACGCGGCGGGATCCGTACGCCGCTTGCCGTTCCGAACCCCGTATCGAATTCGGCAAATTTGGTTTCTTTGGGATAAGCCGAAGAAGAGGCGCCGGAATTCCATTCCGTTGCGCGATAGGGCGGCGGCAATTTCTTAACCGGCTTGTCCGGGTCGTAAATTGCATACCGCCTCGCAGGCGGTTCGTGCAGTTTCAACAGCCGCATATGGGTTGCCTTTACCGCCGGCTTGTCGATGTATCCCGCCTTCGAATATACCGCCAGGCGCAGCCTTGCCTTAATTCCGTTCAAGTTGCGATACGCTTGGGTTGACGTCGACTTCGTCAAATCGTCGGGTTCCAGCATGACCAAAATATCAACGCCCGCCGAACGCAACTCCGGCCGCAATGCAAGCTCGTGCGGCGTGGCGGCGGCGACGCCCTGCAGCTTGCCCGCGGCATTGCGGCCAAGAAAGGCGTCATCCAGTTCGAACGTTAATTGTTCTTCCATTCCCGTTGCCTTGGTCTCGCCCGCTTGGCCCTTCTCGATCAGCCGCTGCAGCGCGTATTTCTTGCCGACGACGAGAATGCGGCATTCGGGGCAATCGCGGAGCGTCGATTCCAGAAAATCGAGCAACTCGGCCGCATGCCTGTCGAGTCCGCCCTTTACTCCGCCGCATATCCCCCACGCGGCCAGAAACCGCAAATGATCCGCCACCGGCTTCTCCCCTCCGTACGGCCAATCCAAATCCGGAAACAACACCCGTTTCCAAGGGCCTTGCAACCTGTCGCCGCCGCGCCGAAGCGTCTCGAACGGGGTTAGTTGGTAAGGCTTGTCGAGCGGAGCTCCATTCGTCGTCCGGCCCATCGGGCCGATGCCGATCCGTTTCAACAGCTTGACGGGCAGCCATCCGTCGCCCGCTCTAACATAGCTCGCATCCGGCTTGATCCCGCGCGACAGATCGGCCGCGCGAAAGCGATTGTCCCCGATCAGGACCATAGGGACCGCCAGGGACTGCCCGACGCCGCCCGTCGCTTCCGCGTAACCGATCAGCACCAGTTCCGCTTCCTCGAATATCGGGTGCTTGCGCAGCAAATCCCCCGTATTTCCGAAGACAAACGGTTTCCAATCCCCTTGCGCTTTCGCCGCGAAGGTAGGGATTTCCTCGCCGTTCAGCGCAAAGGTTTTCGTTTGCGGCGCTTCATCCGTACGCTCCCATGCAATATGTACTTCGTCATTCCAAACGTTTCGGACGACGATGCGTTCTCCGCTTGCTTGCGGCTCATGATGGTTCAACCATTGCAAATGTTGTGACATAACGGCCCCGCTATCCTCCCGGGTTGGATTTTCCTATCATCAAACAGCCGAAAAGGCTGTAGTATATATGAAAATAAAAACCGCAGATGCGGTTGCATCTACGGTTTCGCAATAGATCGCCCTAAGGGCGGCCGGCCAAGAAAGCGGAGGCCAGACCTCCCGCGCCTTCCAAAGAGCCGTTTCAACCGCACTTCTAGTATACTATATCTTATGCATAAATGCGAACGTACTTTCTTGTTGAAGGAAGCGGCGATCGAGAAATCATTTCATGTCCGGATGAAGCGAACGCAACGTTATTTCTACGCTATTCGCCAAATTAAGCTTGCCTGCCCGAAGGGCCTCTTCGAACGTGCAAGAAGAAGGCGTGATATTATGGACGGACAGACGGCCCCATTCCTGCATCCGCTCGTAGCCCGGACGAACGGAGCCCGCGAATGCCAGCACCGGAACGCCCGCATTGCCCGCTCTTCTCACGATGCCGGCGATCGCTTTGCCTTCGGCCGTTTGATCGTCGATTCTGCCTTCCCCCGTCAACACGAAATCCGCATCGGCCTTTTCTCTCGTCAAATGACAGCGTATCCAGCACAAGGTCGATGCCAGACACGAATTCGCCACCTAGCAGCAGAAGCGCAGCTCCGATGCCGCCGCCCGCCCCCGCGCCGGGAACGTCATCCAAGGCAATTCCCGTTTCCTTGCGCATCACTTCCGCATAATGCCGCATATTCGACTCCAGCAGTTCGATCGTTTCGCCATCCGCCCCTTTTTGCGGGCCAAAGACGCGGCTAGCGCCGCGCTCGCCAAGCAAGGGATTGCTCACATCGCAAGCCACTCGAATGACAGCCGATTGCAATCTGGAGTCCAGCGCGGACAAATCTGCCCGATGCAGCGCATGCAAAGCTCCGCTTCCGAAGCCGATCGGATTCCCCCGCTCATCCGTAAGCGCGGCGCCGAGCGCCTGCAGGATGCCCGCCCCGCCGTCGTTCGTCGCGCTGCCACCGATCGTCACGACAAGCCGTTTCACGCCATGCGCCAACGCCGCGCGAATCAATTCGCCCGTTCCGTATGTCGTAGCGATCAGCGGATCGCGCTTCCCCGGGAGAACCCGCTGCAGCCCGCTCGCTTGCGCCATCTCGACGACGGCCGTCTCCCCGTCGCCAAGAATGCCGTACGACGCCCGAACGGGTTCCCCCATCGGACCGGTTACGGTCGCTTCGCGGCGAAATCCTCCTGCGGCGCTTAGCAGCGTCTCGAGCGTGCCTTCGCCGCCGTCGCCGACCGGGATCGTTTGGACGTCCGCTTCCGGAAACACCCGCAGCACGGCGGACTCCATTGCTTGCCCCGCCTCCGCGGCGGTCATGCTCTCTTTAAAGGAATCAGGCGCAATGATAATTTTCAATACTCCCACCCCGAGCTTATTTCGTTCATGTCACTCTCATGATACAAGGAATTTTTCGGAAAAATTACATATTGACCGATTTCCCGCTTGCCTTGGCCTCTTCGCTGCGGTTGAACAACACCTTTAATAACGGCGGCGTGACTAGCGTTGTCACGATAACCATAATAACGACGGAAGTGAAATATTCCTGATGCAGCAAACCGGAGGTCAACCCCGTAGCCGCAATAATGAGCGCGACTTCTCCTCTCGACACCATGCCGGAACCGATCGCGAGCGCGGATTTGTTGTCGAAGCCCGTCATGCGCGCGCCGAGCCAGCATCCCGCAAGCTTTGTGACGATTGCAACCAGAGTTATTACAATGAGAAAGCCGATTTGGTTTCCGATTCCTTCAAACGAAACATTCAATCCGATGCTGACAAAGAAGACAGGCACGAAAATGGAATACGCGATCGGTTCCACTTTCTGCTCCACATCATGTTTATACGGCGTCTGCGAAATCGCGATTCCCGCCGCGAAAGCGCCGATAATCCCGGCCATTTGCATCCATTCGGCGAAATAAGCGAAGCCGAAGCAAATGATGAGCGCAGCGCTGATGACCGCCTCCGTTACTTTGAGCGGCGCCAGCCATTTCATCACCCTAGGAACGATTAGCCAGCCCGCAACGAGAATGCCGATAAAGAACAGCAATTTTTTCCCGATTAATAATCCTATGGAAACGTCGGACCCTTGACCGACAATACTCATGATGAAAGCGAGCAAAATAACGACGAGCACGTCGTCGATGACCGCCGCTCCCAATATGGTCGTGCCTTCCCGCGAATTCAGCTTGTTCAATTCTTTCAGCACCTGTACCGAGATGCTGACGGATGTCGCGCAGAACAGCACGCCGAAGAATAAGGCGTAATTATGCGTGAACCCGAACGCGATCGCCGCGGAATATCCGCCTATTAAAGGCAAAATAATGCCGCCGACCGCAACGGCGAAAGCCGACTTCCAATTTTTGCGAAGCTGATCCAGATCGGTTTCCAAACCGGCGATAAACATAAGCAGCAATACGCCGATCTCGGCAATTTCGCTAATAAATTCACCGTTATGAATCCAGCCCAGGACGGCCGGACCGAGCACGATCCCGACCAACAGCTTGCCCAGAACGGCCGGCTGGCCCAGCCTGACGGACAAATCGCCCGCCACCTTCGTGCATAGCAAAATCAATACAAGATACAAAATGAATTCCATAAGTTGCTCCCCCTCCGCATTCTTTCTAAATATTTACATTTGTGAAAAAGACAAAAAGGAGCCCTTGTTGCCAGGCTCCTCCAAATGTAACTATTATTTTGTTATAGACTTATATTATATAAAATGTTGATCTCGATGTAAAGGCTCATCGAACCAAGCTCGTAATCTTCTTCTTCTTCCACGACAACCGATAATATGCGTACTGCAATACGAGACTGACGAGGAAGGCGGCCGGATACCCGATCCATATGCCGTCAATGCCTAAGTCGGTGTGGAAGGATAAGAAGTAGGCCACAGGCACTTCCACCAGCCAAATCGAGACGATGCCGAATACGGTCGGCCATAACACGGTGCCGCTGGCACGCATAATCGCGGCAATAAGTTGCGCATGCCCGAAAATCAAATAACTCCATAGCGTAATCATCAGCAAGCGATGTGCGATCTCGACCGTATATTCGCTAGTCAAGAATAAGGAAAGGATGTTTTGAGCAAAAAGATAGACGAACAAGATGAGCACGCCGCCGAAAATATAGTTCAGCAGGATACCTGCCCGTATCACTTGCTTCAACCGATCCAATTGGTTCCCGCCGATGGACTGCGCGGCGAAAATCGAGACCGTGATGCCAAGGCTGATCGCCGGCATTTGGACGTAGCTCGCCACTTGATTGACGGCCCCGTACGCCGCCGTCGCGTCGGACCCGTAACGATTGACGAAGGCGATGACGGCAATCTCCGACAACGACACCAGAATCATGCTGATGCTGGACGGGATGCCGATGCGCAGCAACAGCTTCATCAATCCCCAGTCCAAACGGAGCTTGCTTCGCACGGAAGCGTCGAATTGCAGCATATGCTTCTTGTAGCGCAAATAGATCAGCATGACGACGAACGTCAGTACCGTCGAGATGACGGAAGCGTACGCAGCCCCATAGATGCCAAGCTTCGGCAATCCGAGCCATCCGAATATGAGAAGCGGCAGCAACGCCACGTTCAATACCGTACTGACGATAAGGAAGTAAAACGGCGTCTTGGAATCGCCAGTACCGCGCATACAGGTGGTATACACAAAATATAAGAACATCACCGGCAACGACCAAAACATAATTCGCGCGTAATGGACGCTAACCTGGATAATATTGTCCGGCGTCCCGACAAGCCGCAATATATCCCAAGTGAAAATGCCGCCGACGATCGCCAGCGCCAAGCCAAGAATGAACGTGAACGTGAGCGTCGTGCCGAGGATGGCCTTTAAACGCTCCTCGTTGCGCGCGCCGTAGGCTTGGCCGATTAAGATGGAACTGCCCGACCCTACGCCGATCGCGAAGGAGACGAGCAGGAAAAACAACGGGAAGAACGCCGAGATGGCCGCTAGCGCATCGACGCCCAGGTAACGGCCGACGACGATGCTGCCGACCAATTGGCCGATCGATTGCAGGACGTTGCTGAGAAGCAGCGGGATGAGGAACATAATCATAGACTTCCATAAAAGCCGGCTGCTCTCTTTACTTTGCGCATTCATATTTTCTTTGTCTAAAGCATGAGATGACTCCAACGGTAAATCCCCTTTCTTCGTTTGCTTGCATTAGACGGCAGCGGTATAGTATCCGGTTGTTGCGTTCATAATTCTCACCTCATTTGTTCAACCAAAATCCAATGAATGATATACAGCAAAAAAACAAACATGTTTCCAAACTGCTTGCTTTAATATAGACATATTAATCAATTGTTTATAAATGTTCAAGAGTTATTTTTCCAGCTCATCTGCGTTTCGCGCATCGCAAGGGAAGATTGATTGCCATGACGTTGCTATCCGAGGCACTCGTTGCCGGCGCCCCGGATCAAGACGCGCCGAACGGGCGCTCGGCCTTTCCATGTTGTACGGAATACAACATGTGGAGCGATGAAAGGCGGATTTCGGGCGCAATGTTGTACAATGTACATCATATTCGTAAAAGTAAGGGCAAAACAGTCCGGTTGGACTCCGTTATGTTGTACAAAATACAGCATAGGCGTCATCGCTGGATCGAGAGGGGATGAAATGTTGTATTTTGTACATCATGCATCCATAGTTCGCACAAGAAAGAGGACAACCGTACAAACGATTGCCCTCTTCCTCTTCCATATCCCCGCAACATTATCGATTCAATAAACGATAGACGACTTGCGCGGCTTCGGCGCGGGTGGTAGCGCCCCGCGGCACAAATTGCCGGTCTGCGTTGCCTTGAACCAGGCCAAGCGCTGCGGCCGCTCTAACATACTCCGCGGCCCACGACGATATTTCCGAATCGTCGGCAAACGTTGCGGACGACGGCTCCCCGGACTGCCCGGACTGCCCGGACTGCCCGGAACCGATCTTTCCGTACCGTATCTCATACGCTCTTGTCAGCATCGCCGTCAGTTCCTCCCGCATGATCAGGCCGTTCGGGTCGAACCGCTCCGCGTCTCTGCCTTTGACGATCCCCGCTTCCTTCGCAACGGATACAGCATCGGCATACCAAGCTTCCGCAGATACGTCCGCAAATGCGATGCCGCTGCCTTGCTTCGTAAGCTTGAGCGCCTTGACCAACAGCGACGCGAATTCGGCCCGGGTAATCGAACGGTTCGGTTCGAACAGCGCTGCGCTTGTGCCGTTAACAATTTGTTTCGCCGCCAATTCCTTAATGGCGCCGCCGGCCCAGTGGGTGGAAGCGACATCGGCGAAATGCTTATTCACCTCCAGCACGGCGTACTTGCCGAAGCGGCCGATCTCGGCAACCATCGTTCCGTCGGCATACTCGCCGCCGACATATTCCAACGTTCCGTCTTCGGCGATGCGAAATATTCCGGCCCGCTTCGGATCGATCGCCGTCTCGATTTCGATCCGAATGGAGACCGATTTGGCGAACGCGGACAGTTCGGATGTCCGGCCGGAAGACCGCTTCATCGTAAGCGCTAGTTCGTACACGTCGCCCGCCAGGCGAATATCCGCGTTGGCCGCTTGCTCGCTTGCGGAGATCAACTTTCTCGCCTCAGCCTGGCCGAGCGCAATCAGTTGCAACGAGATCGCCGCTTCCTTCAGTTCGTCCGCGGATAACCCCCGGGCTAATTGTTGGAACAGATCGGCCGGAATCCCCACGGTCAGGCTGCCCTTCTTCACTTCCAGCGCGTTACGCCCCAGCAGTTCGCCGGCATTTGGCGGCAATTGAACCTCCTTAACGGTTGGTTCGACTTCGACGGTCACCTTGCCGCCCTTGCCTTGCTTTAACTGCTCTTCCGTTAATTTGACCGTTGTTCCCGGCGCCTTGGGATCGATTTCCTTATCCGGCGCAGGACCGGGACTTGGATTCGGCTTCGTTACCGAATCGCCGCCCGAACTCGATCCGCCACCCGGTCCCGGCTCAACGCTTTTCACGGTAAAGGAGACGGTATAAGTCCGTTTGGTTATGCCATCTTCCGCCGTAACGTCGATGACCGCTTTGCCCGTCGCTCTCGCCGCTTGGGTAAGTTCAACCTTCGCTTTCGGGTCGGCGCTTGTCGCAGCGACAACCGGCGCGTCCTTGGTTCCCGCGGGGAGCTTTACTGCATAATCCAGTATGTCACGATGAAAGCCGGCGAGCGGCGCGCCGTTTACCAGAATCCCGCTCAGCGTCGCGTCGTCGCTCTTCGGAACGTCCGAGTTCACCGTAAAATGAATCTTATACGTTTGTACCGTTTCGTTATCCTCAGCCGTCACCACGATCAGCGTCGTGCCCGGCAGCCCGGTCGCGTCTATGATTTGAGCGAAAGCCTTCGGATCGTAGACGGTCGCGGTCACGCTAGGCACATCCGTTGTTCCCGGCGGCAATTCCACTTCGTATTCAAGCTTCCCGGGCTCAAACCCGGCGAGCGCTGCGCCGTTCACTTGAATGCCGCTCAAGGTCGCGTCATCGTTGCGCGGCGTCCCCGAATCGAACGTGAAGTGAAGCTCGTACTTTTGCATCGTCAGCGCGTCTTCCGCCGTCACTGCGATATACGTTACGCCAGGCACGCTTGCCGCCGGCGCAATCTCGACTTTCGCCTTCGGGTCGGAAGGTGTCGCATCAACGATCGGCACCTCCTCCGAATCCTCCGGAAGCGCAACCCGATACCGCAGTCGAGTCGGCTCAAATCCGGCAAGCCGCTCTCCGTTGACGGCAATCATGCTCAGCGAAGCGTCTTTGCCGAGAGCCGGGCCGTATACTTCAAACGAGGCAATCGTAAAGCTCGTAGACGCGGGAGCCGCACCTAATCCGGTTGCCCCTTGGCCTGTTCCTCCCGAACCGATCTGCGGGCCTGCCGGACGCTTGCCGGACATCGTCAGCTTGATATATCGTTTCGCAACAGGCGCAAACCGGATATCGCTGACGGCGGACCCGTTGCTGTTGGTTCCCGTATATACCGTTTCCCAATCGGCGTCGTTGTCGGATACTTCGACGGTCAAATCGCGAGCGTAGTTCGCATAATCCCATCTAACGATTGCCGTATCAAAGCTTGCCGGTTCGCCAAGATCGACCTTGAACCATTGGGGGTCGGCTCCGGCGGAGGCATTCGTCGAGCTTTGCCATTTCGTATACACGGAGCTGTCCAACGCTTTCTCCGCCGAATTCGAACCTTGCGTCGTCGATGCCGTCGCCGTCTTGCCAAGGGCAAGATTGGCGGTCGTCGGGGTCGGCCTTTGTTTGGCCGTCAGATTGTTGTAGCAATCCACCTCAATAACGGGCGCGGCTGTCCCTAAATCCGATAAGTTATATCTGGCCGTAAGCGTCCGTTCTTCTCCCGGCAGCAGCATAAAGTAATTGTCTTCCATTCTGACCGGAGCGATCGGATCGCCGCCCTCCCCCTTCTTGATTCGCGCGAATGCGGCGTAAGCGATGGAAGCGCCGTTGTTCTTCACGGTGTAGGTAAGGACTTGCTCTTGTCCCTCCGTCACCGCCGCGGGAGCGCCGACGATTTGCAAGTCGACCGGATCGAGCTCCTGCAAATGCGTAAAGTCGGCAAACTGATCTTGCGGCGTATAGTTCCAGCCGTGATTTTGATATCGCATGACATCCTTTTTCGTCGATTGCGCATATGAGTTAATGCTGACCAAATCGCCGCCCGCATCCCTTACTTCCAACCGGAGGAAATAAACGGGCGTTACCTCCAGTTCCTCTTCCCGAATCCGGTCGAGAACCGTAATCCCGGAAGCGTCTTCGATCTTGCCGTTGAAACGGATCGTTTGGTAACCGATCGTCCTCGGCTCCCCGCCCACGGTCGGGCTTGCTCCGTCCGGGGAGACGGCCACATGGTCGAATTCCCGGTCATATACGTTGGTTCCGTCGAGATTGTATATTTGCACTTTCGCTTGCAACCCTGAATACTCGCGCTGCGTGCTGTTAATAATTTTAACTTCCTTGGACGCATAGTCGAACATAATATGAAGCGGTTCGTTCGCTTTCTTCGCGCCGAAATACGAGCCGTTCGGATTCAGATAGAAATCGAACATATTCCAGAACATGCTCGGCCAGGCGTTATTCAGCATCCACTGGACCCAGCCGGTCGCTTTCGTATATTTGTTCGCGCTTACCGCTTCGAACTGCGCGCGTTGCGCATCGTACTGCTGCACCTGAGCCTTGATATTGTATTCTTCCAAGTGATGCGATTCGCCGTAATGGTTATCCAGCGCCAAATTGAATTTGGAAAGATCGCGGAAGCTGCTTCTGGCATTGTGATAATTCCATTGCTGGTAATTGTCGCCGCCGACATTGTACGGCCAGAGCGCGTTTTCGGGCAATATTTTCTTCATCGTCTCCACAATCGGTATGCTCGGTCCGGGACCCGCTTCGGACGTAAATCCGAAAGCGCCGCCCAAATCCATATCTTCAAAAAACATGGCCGGAGGCGCATAATCGTAAGAGGCGTCCATATGCATGCCGCTGACCGTTCCGGTCAATTCCGCCACCTTGGCGGAGCCGCTGGAAATAATGGCGCCGTATTCGTCCCAATGCATGCGATGCTCCAAATCGAAGAAAGTCTGTTCCACCAGCTTTCCGCGTTCCAACGTTCCCCCAGGCGGCATATCGTCCTTGTACGACGGAGGATTGTCGCTGCCGTTCATCCAGGCGATGATGCTGGGATGAGCCCGCAAAGCGCGCAGCTGCGAATCCAAAGAATCGCTTGCGATGCGCAATTCCTCGTCGCTGTATGCGGCCGGTTGCTGCCATCTGCTGCAGCAAGTCCATCCGCCCATATACATCATGCCGGCTTCGTCCAGCAAATCGATCAAGCGGTCATCGAAGAAAATGCCCTCGTCCCGGATCGCGTTCAAACCCATTTCTTCGAGGTATTGAACAATCGCGCGGTTCGTCTCCATATTCCGGCGCAAGAACAAATCCGTGGGGGAATAGCCTCCCGCCTTGATCAGAACCGGCTTATGGTTCACATAGAACTGCACCATATCTTTCAGCGGCGGTCTTGTTTTCGTCGAAGGCGAAACGTTCATCTCCGTCGTCACTTCGCGAATGCCGAACTTTTGCGTCACGCTGTCGCTCACCGCATCGTTTCCGTCCGCGAAGCGGAATTCGATCGTATACATCGGCTGGCCGCCCATCTCCCTGGGCCACCACAATTGCGGTTGATTCATACGGAGCTCGGGATATTCGTCCGCCCGAAAAGCGACCTCCTGGTTCCTGGCCCCCGCTTCCAGGGTAACGGCCTGCGAGACCGTTGCCGCTATCGCGCCGGAAGGGTCTTTGACCGTTGCCGTTACTGTTCCCGAAACGGGAGCGTCGCTGTAATTGCTAAGTTCCGCATAGGCGTTCAAATGCGCGGCCGCCAGGTCCGCGTCCACCTTCGAAGTGACAAACGGATTGCGCGTCGTCACCGGCCCGTTCGTTCTAATAAACACATCGCGCCATAATCCCATATTGTTGTCGGGCGGTCTTGGCACCCAATCCACCCAATAAATCGAAAAATCTTTGCCGTAATCGGATCTCGTCACTTCGACGGCAATCGTATTCACGGTTGTCCCGTCGCAAACGACTTCGTCGGTAATATCCAACTCATAGGCTCGAAAGGAACCGACAATATCTTGTTTATCCGCGATTTTGCGCCCGTTCACCCAAATGTCGGCTTTATAGCCGATTCCCTCGAAATTAAGCAAAATCGTCTTCCCCTGCTCCGATGCGGGCAAAGTAAATTCGGTACGATACCACCACGGAACTCGAAATCTGTCTTCGTCAATATATGCGATCCGGTCGCGGATGAACGGATCCTCGATATCGCCCGCTTCGATCAAGGCTCCCAGTACCGTATTGGGAACCTTCGTTGCAAACCATCCGTCCGTGTTATACCCGCTCGCGGAAACGGCCGATCCGTCCTCCGTCGCTACGGCTGACGATTGAATCCGCCAATTGTCGCTCAATGAATATAACGACGAAGCTTGACTGCCCTCTATTTCCATATTGCCGGCGCTTTCCGAATCGGCATGAGCCGGCGAGCCGGCTCCGAAAGATAAACTGCCGGCCACGGCAATCCATAGCGCCATCGCAAAACAGTAAACTCTTTTGAACGTCCTGTTTGTCAAAAACATCCGTTTTTCCCCCTTCACCCGATCGTGGAAAACTAGAGCACTTATGACGCTACGATGAAACGCTTCCTATTTCCCATTTAAAAATTTCTTCCGACCAAATGCTGCACCCTGATCGGCAAATCGTTCAAAATTTCCACATGCCCTCCGAACTTGCCGAGCGTCTTCTCGACCACCAGGAAATCGAGGCCGGGAATAACGATCTCGTCCCATCGGTTGCCCACTCCGCGCACGGCCACATCGAGCATCGTCACGATTTGATTGCCGAGCGGTTCATGCGAATTGAGCGTGATCGCCCCGTAAAATTCCTGGCATTCCGTATACCCCGCATTATGCGTACCGGTATACGGCTTCTGCTTGGCGAGATCGATCGTTCTGCCGATGTTCCTTGACACTTCAGCGGATCGCGAGCGGAAATAGTCGCCCAGCGCCTGTTCCTGCAGTTTGGCGGGCAGGCCTTCCCGCGCGACCTTCCGATAGGCTTCGTAGCCGACCTGGAACGCTTCCTCCACAAAATCCAACCAAAATCGTTGTTCCGCCGGAATCGCGGCTTCGTCTTTCACGCATACGACCGATACCCTTTCGCAAGCCGTCAGTCCGTCCCGCTTCGGCGCAACGCCGATATGCACGATATCCCCTTCGCTTATTTTGCGGTTGAGCGCCTTGCCGATCAACGTCCGGTTGGCTTCGTTCGAAGTGACCATAATGTCGAAGCCCATCTCTTCGACGCCGAGCTCGCAGGCGATCGCGTAGCCCCACTGCGCGACTTGCGTCTCGTACATGCCCGGCCGGAGCACGGACAGCATGCCTTTGATCATGACGCTGGCGATCCGGCTCGCTTCGCGAATCAACCGCATTTCGTTGTCGGATTTTTCGTATTTGATTTTGTAATACAATTCCTGCACATCGACGATACGTTCCTCCCCGCCGACATAATCGCGCAGAAACTCGAACATGCCGACCGGGAGAACGGCCCGCGGCGTCAATAGGCCGATACGATCCGGCTTGCGTCCCGCCGCCATCTCGATCACGTCTTCCACCCGGACCGCGTCAATCGGATAGTCTTCGTCCGCCAATTTCAGCATTTCGACCTTGTGCACCTCGCTGCCCGATTTCGGCGCAAGCTGTTCGGCGACGTATCCGCCCTCGAGTCCCGCCAAAATGTAAAACCCGTTCGGTCCGATCACGCCAGCCACCGGTTCGATCGAAATATTGGTATTGCCTCCCAAATAGGGGACGTCGCCGTTGTAATGCTCATCGGAATAGACAATCGCGCAATCCAAACCCGCTTCCGCCAGCGCATCGGCGACTTTCCGCTGGCGGGCCCGGAATTCCTCCCTTGGAATCCGGTATTCTTTATCGAAACTCGGCGCCTCCTTCAACACCTCGGCCACAATGTCCGCTTCTCTCTTCCAATTCGATAGATGGAACATACTGCGATCACCCTTCCGCTACTCCGTCTTTTTGCGTTGACGGCTGTAATAATCGACCCATACGGCAAGCACCAGAATGCCGCCCTTCACGATGAACTGCCAATAGGAATCCAGATTCATAATGCTCATGCCGTTGTCAAGACTCGCCATCACCAAGGCGCCGATCAAGGCGCCCACTATCGTACCCGTTCCGCCGACAAGGCTCGTTCCGCCGATCACGCAAGCGGCGATCGCGTCCAATTCGTACATCGTGCCGGCATTCATCGTCGCCGCGTTCAATCTCGCGGTCAATACCAAACCGGAAACCGCCGCGAGCGTGTTGCACAGGACAAAGACAAGCAGCACCCTTCTTTTAATATTGATTCCCGACAATCTGGCCGCTTCCTTATTGCCTCCGATCGCGTATACATGTCTGCCGAACACCGTATTTTTCGTAATCAGCGTAAACACAATCGCCAGGCATATGACGAGCACGAAAGGAACCGGAATGCCTTGGTACCGATTCATCAGCAGAACGAATCCGAGAATCAATAAAGCGTAGAACAACATCTTGGCGACGTTCACCGGCACCGGTTCCACTTCGAAACCGTACTTCTGCCGGGAACTGCGGCGCCGAAGCATCGCGAAGACGACGACCGCCAGCGCAATGAAACCGAGCGCCAAGCCGACGCCTGGCATGACGTAAGCCGTACCGATCGCTTTAAATCCGGGGGACAGAGGCGAGACCGTCTGGCTGCCGCTAATGCCGAGCAGCATCCCGCGAAAGACCAGCATCCCCCCGAGGGTGACAATGAAGGCCGGGACGCCGCGAAAAGCCACCCACCATCCTTGAAACAACCCGATCGCCGCTCCCAGCGCGACGACGGCAAGAAGAACGGGGAGCGTATTCCAGCCGTACCAAACGTTGAGAATCGCCGCCACGCCGCCGGTAAAGCCGACGATCGATCCGACCGACAAATCGATATTGCCCGATACGATGACCAATACCATGCCGGTCGCCAGAATCGATGTTACGGACATCTGCAAAAATAAATTCGATAGATTGCGCGCCGTAATAAAGTTGTCGTTCAGAAGCGTGAACAAAATCCAAATCACCAGCAAGGCGCCGATCATCGTATACGCTCTGACATCCATTTTGAACCATTGCAAACGGCGGTTCTCCGCCGTTCCGATCCGCTCTCCCGTTTCCACATGCAGACTCATTTGCTCACTTCCCTCCTGTTGCGGCTTCCATGATTTTCTCCTGCGTCGCTTGATCATGGCTAAACTCGGCCGTACATTTCCCTTCGCAGAGCACCAGGATGCGATGGCTCATGCCAAGCACCTCCGGCAGTTCGGACGAAATCATCAATATCCCCACTCCTTCGCTCGCCAGTTCGTTCATAATCTGATAGATCTCATATTTCGCGCCGACGTCGATGCCCCGGGTCGGTTCGTCAAGAATCAACAGTTTGGGCTTCGTCATCAGCCATTTGCCAAGCACCACCTTCTGCTGGTTGCCGCCGCTTAACGTACCGACAACGGTTTCAACGGAACCCGCTTTAATCTTCAAAGAACGGCGGTAATGCTCCGCGTTGCGGATCGCTTGGTTGTGATCGATGATGCCGAACGACGATACCGTCTGCAAACTGGGCAGGCTGATATTGTTCTGAATATCCATATCGAGGATCAATCCGTATTTTCTGCGGTCTTCGGAAACGAGCGACAGTCCCGCCCGGATCGCCTGCCCGGTATCGCGGATATCGACCCGCTTTCCTTCGATCTCCATGGTGCCTTCCACTCTCGCGCCATAGGCGCCGAACAGGCTCATGACAAGCTCCGTTCGGCCCGCCCCCATCAGTCCGGCGATGCCGACGATCTCTCCCCGCCTGACATCGAACGAGATGTTATCGATTACTTTCTTGCCGGGCTGTTCCGGATTCCATACCGTGTAATTGCGCACGGATAATACGGTTTTGCCCGGTTCCGTTGCGACATATGCATACCGTTCTTTCAATTCTCGGCCGACCATGAGCGAAATGACCTTGTTTTCGTCCAGTTCTCCGGCGGGACGGGTCGCCACCGTTTCCCCGTCTCTCAGCACGGTAATCGTGTCGGCAATCCCGAATACCTCGTTCAACTTATGGGAAATGTAGATGCAGGTTACGCCGTTTTTTTTGAACTCACGCAAAATATTCAATAAAATGTCCACTTCATGTTCGGTTAAGGCGGCCGTCGGTTCGTCCAGGATAAGAATATTGGCCTTCTTCGCCAGCGCTTTGGCGATTTCCACAAGCTGCTGCTGGCCGACCCCCAGCGTGCCGGTCAAGACGTCCGGTTTCACGCCCGTAAGCCCGACCTGTTCCAGCCAGCATTCGCTCTCCTGATAGATGCGATCCCAATGCACCATCCCGAACCGTTTCGGTTCGTTGCCGAGATATATATTTTCCGCCACAGTCATGTTCTTCGCGAGCGCAAGCTCCTGATATATAATCGCTATGCCAGCCTGCTCCGCGTCTTTGACGGTAAGAAACCGCCGTTCTTCGCCGTGGATCCTGATCGTCCCGTCGTAAGTCCCGGCCGGGTACAAGCCGCTCAGCACTTTCATCAGCGTCGACTTGCCCGCGCCGTTCTCGCCGACAAGAGCGTGAATCTCACCCTGCTCGACCTGAAACGATACCCGATTGAGCGCCTTCACGCCGGGAAATTGTTTCGTAATTTGCTTCATCTCCAACGCAATCGCCATCGTGCCCTACCTCCCGGGGAACTTATTTTACGTTCTTGTATACGTCTTCCCGCTTATGAAAGCCTTCGGCGATCACGGTAGCGTCCATCGTTTCCTTGGTCGCGGCAACGGGTTCGAGCAGGATGGTAGGAACGTCGATTTTGCCGTTGTTTTCCGTAGCATTGGTTTCGACTTGTTCGCCGCGCGCCATCTTGACCGCCACTTCGGCAGCCGTCTCCGCCATATCCTTAATGGACGTGTACACGGTCATCAATTGCGTGCCTTCCACGACTCTTTGGCAGGCGGCCAGTTCGGCGTCCAGACCGCTCACCGGAATTTTGCCCGCAAGGTTTTGCGCCGCCAACGCCTGAATGACGGCGCCCGCCGTCCCGTCATTGGTGGCGATGACCGCATCGATTTGATTGTTGTTTGCCGTCAGCGCATTTTCCATATTGGCGAGAGCGACGGCCGGGTTCCAATCTTTCGTCCATTGGTCGTATACGATTTGAATATCTCCCTTATCGACGAGCGGCTGCAGGATGTTCATCTGTCCCTTTTTGTATAAATGGGCCGCATAATCGGTGTCCGCGCCTCCGATCAGGACATATTTGCCTTTGGGAGCTTTCTCCACCACCGTTTTTGCTTGCAGTTCCCCGATCAGAACGCTGTCGAACGAAACGTACAGATCGACATCGGAGTTCGTAATCAACCTGTCGTATGCGATCACCTTGATGCCGGCCGCATGCGCTTTCTCGACGATCGCCGCCGCCGCGTCCGCATTATGAGGAACGACAATCAAAATGTCGACGCCTTGGCTAATTAAGTTTTCCGCTTGAGCGATCTGTTTGGCGTCGTCGCTGTTGGCCGACTGTACCAGCACTTCCGCCCCGAGCGCCTCCCCTTTCGCCACTAAATAATCGCGGTCGCGCTGCCATCTTTCCTCCTGCAGCGTATCCATGGAAAATCCGATTTTAATTTTTTTCGAGTCTTTGCCGCCGCTCTCCGTCTTGTGATCAACCGTTTCGCCCGCCCCGGCGCTGCCGCCGTTCGTTTGGTTCGTGCCGCCGGTCGTGCAGGCGGAGAAGACGAACGCGAACGCCAACGCGAGACACAATGGCGCAAACCGTCTCCAAGATTTTTTCATGCTTTCAACCCTCTTCCTTTTTGGTAGTAATTGCTTCCAAGATGAATGTAGCAAATATTTAAGCGCTTTCAACAAATAATGTGCAGCACTTTTTTGCAATCCATAGCATTTTTTAGAGATTTGGAAACAAACTTTTTCTGTATTCGGTAGGAGATAGCCGAAACGTTCTTTTAAACACTCTGCTGAAATAGTTCGGGTCGTGGTACCCTACCTCGAAGGCGATCTCTTTGACGTTTCTGTCCGGATCGGCCATCAGCCTCTGCGCATGCTTCATCCGGCATTCCGTTATAAAATCGATGTAGTTGACGCCGCTTTGCTCCTTGAATAATTTGCTTACGTAATAAGGGCTTAAACGGACATGCGCGGCGACGTCTTCCAGCGTTATATATTTATGGGAATTTGCGACGATATACGTTTTGATCGTTCGAAACAAATCGGGAGGCATGTCCGTTTTCATCGCCATATACGGTTTGAGCATTTGGGCCGCGGCGAGACGAGCTTCCGCTTTGAGTTGCGTGTAATTGGCCGACTGATAGGAAAACAAAGGAGTTGCGGCTGGAACGCCCATCTCGACCATCATCCGCGAAATGAACAGCAGCATTCCGAGCGCCCTTTGCTGCGTCTCGGCAATCGGTTTGCCCGAAGCTTCGCAACGGTCGATGAAGGAGACGACGGTTTGCTGAATCGCTTCCCCGTTGCCCGCCTGCAACTGTTCCAGCATCGTTTGCTCCGTGTCGAGCGGCGCTTCGCTCCCTGCGAAGCCGTCACGCGACAACTGCTCATAGAAACAGTGCCGCGAAGGCAATGCAAGATCAATGGAGGCAAGCATCGCCTCGCGATACGAATGAGGGAGTTCATGCAAAGTGGAATACTCGCCGCCGACTCCGATAAACGCGGCAAAGGCATGGTCGAAGCGCGAGCAAAGATTCAGCAGGCTTCTCACAACAGAAGCGGCTTGGGCCCGGTAGGACCGTTTCTGATCCGAACAGACGATGATGGGAATTTGGCGGCCCGACATCGCCCCGATCCAACCGTTCGCGCATTGGTGAAACGACAGCTTCACCTGTAGATATGCCCTTTCGCTTTCGCGGCGCGTTTGTTCCGTCGGTGTATGCGGGGTTAGAAACAATACCATCACGAACATTTTCCGGAAGCTTTGCATGCCGAAATGCTGCATCATTTCTTCCAGATGAACCTCGTGGACATGATCGAACAGCGCCTGTGCGACAAAATCCGCCTCAACTACAGGCAATAGCTTCTGCAATTGCTGCTTTTCCCTGCTCCGAGCGAGCTGCTCGTCCTTTTCTCGCTTAATGCGCCGGATCGCTTGCCCGACCGTCTCGATAATCGTTTCCGTTTTGCTCGGCTTGAGCAAATAATCTTTGACCCCCATTCGCAAAGCCGTTCTGGCGTAATCGAACGTATCGTAAGCCGATACGATAATAAATTGGACGGAGGGATCGTTCTCGCTAATCTCCCGAATGGCGGCCAATCCGTCCGTGCCCGGCATTTGAATATCCATTAAGATGAGGTCAGGCTGAAGCTCTGCGGCCAACTGCACGGCTTTCCGTCCATGATCCGCTTCCCCCACGATGGCGATATTTTCGATTCCTCGCTCCAATATGTCTTTTAACGCTTCTCTTTCTACGCGTTCGTCGTCGACAATGAGAATATTAACCAAATGAATGTCCCCCTTCTTTTGGCAATGTCAATAGGATGCTCGTCCCCGTCCGGTGATCGCTCGCAATTCGAATGACGTCGCTCGTTCCGTAAAATAATCGCAACCGGCGGATGACATTATCGATTCCGATGCCTGTCGAATGCCCCTTATATTCCGTTTGCCGGTTGCCGGCAAGGATCGATCGCACGGTATCGTCGGAGATGCCCGGACCGTTATCGGCGATTTCGATGCGGATGTCGGCCCCCTCGTCTCGAATACGAATAGCGATATATCCTCCTTCTTCGTACGGCTCGATCGCATGAATGAACGCATTTTCGACAAAAGGCTGCAGCGTAAGGCTCGGCACTTGAAAGGAGAGGCATTCTTCATCGACTTGGATCGAATATTGAACCCTCTCTTCGAACCGCGCTTTTTGAATGGCAAAATAATCTTCCAGCCCTTTGATCTCGTGGCGGAGCGTTGCCGGGGAACCTAAACTTTTCAAATGATACCGAAGCAAGTCCGACACCGAAACGATCAAGTCGCTCGTTTCCCTCGCCTGTTCCAAATAAGCCTTTTTCGCCAGCGTGTTTAGCGTGTTGAATAAAAAGTGGGGATTGATTTGGCTTTGCAAGCTTCTCAGTTCGCTTTCCTTCAGCAGCAATTTATGTTCCTGCAAATCATGCTCCACCTGCGCCTTAATCCGCATCTCAGCAATTAAATTTTTCAAATTGATCCTCATACGGTCAAAGGTGTTCGCAAGAAACTGAAATTCGTCGTCGGTGCGGATATCGACGCTGCGTTCGAAATTGCCGCGGGAAATCTCCCTGGCGGCCACCGTTAACGTTAGAATCGGTTCCGTGATATCGTTGGAAAATTTATAAAAAAACAACAAAATGATAAACGTCGTCGCCGCTAGCGTCGCAAAACTTAACATTTTGACATCATTGCTTTGTTGAATCATTTGCGGGTAAATATCGGCATACGTCGTCAATTCCCCGCTGATTAACGAAAGCGTCGTTTCCGATATATATTTGGAAGTTTTCGCCGCCTCATCGAAGTGGAACGAAGCCTTTGCATCGGTTTTGTGATGAAAAAAAGAAACGGCAAGATCCATCGATTCCAGTTGGCTTGCGATCATGCGGTCGTAATTCATAAGGGAGAGGTAGTTATTCGGATTTCTTAATCCGAGCAGTTTGTTCTGCGCATCTTTCAATTCCCGGCTGAAGCCGGCATAACGGTTTTTGGAGTCTTCGGCCGAGTTGACGAAGTATTCGTTGAGAGCATTGATGGAGGCTTGGCTCGATTGCGAGACATGCTCAATCAACATATATCTTTGCAATATTTCGTTATATTTTTCGATTGTCTTTTGGTTGGAATAAATCATTAGCAGCCACACGAGGGTAATGATGAGCCATATGACAACGGACAAAAACATGATCTTTTTGCGAATCGTTTTCATGGAGCCGCACCTTTTCGCTCTATCATTTCTACGGGCGTATAATAATTTCGCTCAAGCGGATTGTCTTTGCCTTCCAACCATCGAAGGATCAGCGTCGTGCTTTTGAAGCCGATTTCTTCGGGATGCTGGAGCAGCGTGGCGGATAGGATTCCCTTGTCGATCCAATCTAAAATTTCAGCATTTTCATCAAAGGTATAAATCGAATAATTCCGGATTCTGTCTCTTGCTTTGATCACTTGTACGATTCCCCCTGCCGCCTCCGCGGTCAATCCGATAAATACTTTGCATTCCGGGTATCGGTTCAGCAGTTCGTTCGTTTCCTCCGCGGAGCTGCGGCGGCTGTCGGCAGCCGAAGGAGGAATTTCCAATATTCGAATGCCGGGGTATCCGGCCAACGCTTGTTCGAGGCCATCTTTGCGCAAGGAAATATGGCTTGTCGGGGCAACGCCGTAGACGATCCCGATTTGCCCTTGTCCCGCCATACGGGAGGCTATACGCTCCCCAATGACGATACCTTCCTCGTAATGATTCGGTCCGACATACGTTTTGCGCAAACTATCGGGAGCATCGGTAAAGACGGTAACGACCGCGATCCCTTTCTGCAACGCTTTATTCACGATCCGAATAAACTCCGGATCGTCCGTTCCTTGGACGATAATGCCGTCCACTCGGGAAGAAATGGCCATTTCGATATTTTTCAAATATTCGCCTGCGTCGTCCTGGAATGTTTCTTTAAACTCGATCGCCGCAACGTTCTCGTCCGCAGCGGAACTCGCCCCTTCCTTTACTCTTTTCCAAAACGGGCTGCCCGAATCTCCCGAGATAAATACGATTCGGTAAATATCGGGATCGATCGGCCGGGAATCGAAAGAAATTTCGGGACTGCTCTGCACGACTTTGATCGTAAAATAGACCAGCGTGAGCAAGGCAGCCAACCCGCCTGCATACAGCGAACCGACAAAAAGTTTTTTCATGCGTTCCCCCCAATCATTCGGTAATGCCTCCACTCCTCCGGCAACAGCCGCTGGTAGCGCGGCTGCAAGTAACGGTCGTCAACCAGGACGAGTAAGCCGCGGTCGCGCTCGGAACGGATCAATCTGCCGCCGGCTTGCAGCACTTTATTCATGCCGGGATAGACATAGGCGTAATCGTATCCGTTCCGGCCCGTTTCGTTATTGTATTCCATCACGATATCCCGCTCCGGGCCGATCTGCGGCAGCCCGACGCCGACGACAACGACTCCGTTCAAACGGTCGCCGGCCAAATCGACGCCTTCGGCAAAAATGCCGCCCATCACGGCGAACCCGATCAACGTATATTCATTCTCCGCATTGAATGACGATAAATAACGTTCCCGCTCCTCTTCGCCCATCTTCTCTTGCTGCAGCAGCGTACGGACACCGCTTCCCTCGCTCCCCTGTGCGGCAAACGCTTCATACACTTCGTTCATATACGCATAAGACGGGAAAAACGCGAGGTAATTGCCGGGACGCCGCGATGTCAAGTCTTGCAGCAGCCGGACAAGCGGTCCGATCGACCGCCCCCGGTCGCGATACCGCGTAGAAAGCGGCATAATGCGGACATCCAGTTGTTCTTGGGAGAACGGCGTAGGCACGGAAATCGAGTAATCGTCCGGCGCGGCTCCGAGAATATCCATATAATAGGACAGCGGCGCAAGCGTCGCGGAGAAATAAACGCCGGAGCGGTATTTCTTGGCCGTTTGCCGCAGCAGCAAGGCCGGATTCAGGCAATACATCCGCAGCGATACTTCGCTCCTTGTGCATGACAACCAAGTGATATAATGCTCCTTGTACTGTTCGTACAGCTTCCCGATCCTTATAAAATCTTGGGCGGCAAAATATAGATCGAGCAACTGCCGATTCGGCGGCGCGGACGCGGACATAAGCACTCCTTCGGCTGCTACGGCAAAGTTCTCGAGCAGCGCGAGCAGCTCCGACGGCGCTTCCTTCGCCGTTTGAAATGCGCCGCCGCTTTGTTTTCTCAAAAGGATAAAATGATCGTTCACCGCTTTGGCGGCGTAATAGAGCGGCGTTTTGTCCGTTTGAAACTCCCTTTGAATCGATAGAAACGCAGATTTGTCCAAATGGGCGGAGAACATGTCTCTTGCCCGGTCTACCAAGTTATGCGCTTCGTCGATCAGAAGCAGCGTCTGTTTCTTCTGCTCCGCAAACAACCGCTTCAAGGATACGCGCGGATCGAATATATAATTGTAATCGCAGATGACCGCATCAGAAGCATAGGCCGCATCCAGCGAAAATTCAAACGGGCAAACCCGATGTTTGCGCGCGTAACGTTCGATCGTTTCCCGGCCGATGGAAGTTTCTTGCGCCAGCAAATCCAATAACGCGCCGTTGATCCGGTCGTAATAGCCGTCGGCATACTCGCAATCTTCCTTCGTGCATCTTATTTCCTCCTGGAAGCATATCTTCTCCTTGGCCGTAATCGTAACAACATGCATATGCAGCCCTTGCGTCTGCATCAAGGAAAACGCCTCTTCTGCGGCGGTCCTCGTCATCGTCTTCGCCGTCAAATAAAACAGACGATTCAGCAACCCGTTTCCGATCGCTTTGACCGCGGGAAACAGGGTGGATATCGTTTTGCCGATGCCGGTCGGCGCTTTCGCGAACAGTTGGCAGCCGCGTTCGACCGCCGTGTATACCGCCCCGGCAAGCTTGCGCTGTCCTTTCCGATACGATTCGAACGGAAAAGCCAGTTCCGCAATGCTGGCGATTTTGGCGCGTTCGTGGCGCTGCATCATCTCGGCATAGGGCGCATAGCGGGCAACGAGACCGCTCACGAACCGCTCCAGTTCCGCAAATTCCGCTTCGCGCGAATATCGAACCGTTTCTTCCGTCGCGATATGTACATAGGTCAGTTGGACCGTCATCCTTACGGCACGGTGCTCCTTGGCGTACATGTAGGCGTAGCAATTGGCCTGCGCCCAGTGGACGGGATAGGAGTCCTCCTTAATGGAACGGATATCGGAGGAAGTCGATTTGATTTCGTCGACGACAATCCGGTCGCCCTCGATAAGAAGCCCGTCGCATCGTCCGTCGATAACGAACAGAAGATGCTCGCCATAAGGGATTTCCGCGGAAAGATATACTTCTTTCCGGTCTTGTTCGCCGTATTGCTCCTGTATTTTCTGATGGGCCTTCGTGCCCTCCGTCAACGAACCGGCCGTGCGAAACCGCGAATCGATATCCCCGCTCCGGTACGCGTATTCGACCAGCGATCGTACAGGTATTTTGCATGTATCCAATCTCCGTTCTCCTCCTGCCATCGACCGGCATAACATGGTCGAGATAATATCTCCCAATATACCAAACGAATGTTCGCTAGTAAAGAGAGCGCCCCGCGCATGACCATGCGTAGCGGGACACTCTCTTGAACGAAGACGCCGCCCGGCAAACCGGAGCTTGCAGCGATCAATATGTTATTCTTCGCCTGTGTTAGTTTCCATAGGAAGTTCATCCGGTTGGGAATCCGATGTTGCATCCTCGGCACTATTGTCCGGCGCCTCTTCCGTCATATCGCCGGGCTCTCCGACGAATTCGGATACATCCGGGAATTCCGTCCGTTCGGAATCCATCCCGGCCGTGCCGCCGCCCGAACCGTACACTTCGAATTCATAGAGCGAATAGCCGTACGGCGTTCCTCGGGCGGTGCCGTACATTCTTACGTATCTGGCCGATCGGGCGGCAAAGTTGATGTCATCGATTCCTCCGTCGCCGCTTGTCGTGGAATAGACGTCCGTCCAATTCGCCGGCGTGCCGCTGTCCGTCGAGACTTGAATTTTGTAATTTTTGGCGTAAGCGGCTTCCCAGTTCAGTTTCACCTTGTTCACGCTCCGTACCGAACCGAGATCGACATAGATCCATTGCGGGTCGCTTCCTTCGGCGCTCGCCCATCTCGTCGCGGCGTTGCCGTCGACGGCTTTGGACGCTTCAAATCCGGTGCCTTCGATCGAACTGGCATAGGCCGGTTTGCCAAGCGCCAGATTTCCGCCGCCGGGCGTTCCTCCGCCGCTGCCCGGTTTCCACCAGTTGCCGGAAAGATATAACATATTCAATAGATTGTAGCTGTCGCTGAAGTAATCTTCTTTTTTATTCTTCATCCAGTCCCAGCCGGCATTGACCCAAGCCTGATTTCCGCTGCTGGCGGTGCCTGCCGATATAAACGGCGAAACGAATACGGCGGTGGCGTAATTTCCAATCGCGGTGCCGTCCATTTTATATCCGTTTTTAATATTGGCTGGCGTTCCGCCTGTCTTCCCTTTAATCCATGTCGCTATTTTATCGGAAATCGTCTTGCCTCTCGTATCCCCGTACATCGCATAATCCATCACGATTCGAAGCGGAACGCGGCTGGCGTTGTAATAGTATTGGTTCGTTTCTTTAAATTCGTTAAGATACCATTCGGGCGCCGGCTTCGGCGGATTGTCAACGACAAAGTCCGAGATCAGACCTGTCGTCGAGGAATAAGAGCCGCTGAACTGATTGTAGACGGAATAGAGATTATTAATGACATTGAGCCAGGTTTGATCATTCGTCACCTCGTAGAAGGCCCGCAAATGGCTTAGCATCCAATCGGACGGACGCGTGTTCAACGCGCTTTTGGAATCCCAATCGCCAAGATTCAACCGATTGTTCGTCGTTACATTGCTCGCTTTAATGCCGTTCGTAATCATTTTTTGCGCTTCCGCCAAATAATTGATCGCCCCGTTCGATCCCCATTGGTTATGAGCCAGAATTAACGAATAAGCGATATCGATATCGCCGTCGGTAGCGGAACTGAAATGCCCCTGGGCACTTTTCGCATCCGCGACCACCCAACCCATCAAATTGGAATTGATCGAGCTCTTATAAGCTCTGGCCGTTTTGAACAAGCCGTCGTAAATGGTTTGGGCATTCGGGTCATGTCCGGCCATAAGCGCGACAATGACCATCCCATATCCTTGCCCTTCCGAAGATCCTAACGCGGCATAGCCGTCCGGGTTCCCCGTAATATTCCCTTTCACGTAGTATCCGCCCGGCAACGAGGATAAATTGTTTTTCAAATAGGTTGCTTTCCAATAATCGTAATACGATGCTACTGCCGAATTCATCGCCGACTGACTAACATGGTTTGGCTTAATCATACCCGGATAACTCACTTGCTGCGGAAACGGTTTCATTTCTCCCGCGGCGAAAGCTTTCCGCTCCAGGGAAGACGGGATGCCGAGCGTAACCGCAACCATAGCCATGCAAAGCGCAATCAGAAACATCGTTTTTGCCGTCTTGTTCGCCGGTCCAACTTTTGTCCGATACATATCATTTCCTCCTCGTATAGTATCTTTTGAAAGCTCTTATAGGTTAGTTTCCATCCCCTGAGGGGGATGGAAAACGGCCTCGAAATTTCCAGGCTCGTTCTTTGAAAATTTCATCTGGGACTGGACTTTCCGGC
>NZ_CAKKLI010000008.1:0-138961 GCF_918697855.1 Paenibacillus sp. CECT 9249
TACGGTATTGATACACCAAAAAGCTTTCGACCTATGATCTGCCCATATTAATTACCCCAAAAACGGATACAGTTTGCAACTCTATTTTCATTTATGGCGATGGTCGTCAGGCCATGGGGGATTTGTATGAAATTTCAAACAGAATCGACGGACTTCAACTCATGCGTCGCTAGTTTTGTATGATTTTTCACCTACCTCTGCAAGGATCGGGGCTAAAATCGCGATCCGTGTATGAAATTTCGAACAAAATAGACGGATCCGATGTATGCGTCCCTCGTTTTGTATGATATTTCGCCTACATTTTGTCATGCCTATGCTGATTCATCATCGCAACCCGTTTTAAAATTAATGCAACGCCATGCCTCAAAATACGCTAACTCCGCCTAAACAGCACTTATGGGGGAAAGTAAGACCTTCCCAAATCCGCTACCTATGACCCTCTCTTCGGAACCATTCGCCGACGCCGAGACCCAGTAATACATTCGATACAGCGCTAGCGAGTTAGCAAAACGCCTCGCAGAACGGCAAAACCTGCGAAAGTGCTGCGAAAGTGCAGGCTTTCACGACCGAAACCGCCGGCTCCGGGGAAAAACTTGCAAAAGCGGATGAATGTTATACCGATAACTGCTCATACTTGAATGAATAGATGGAAAATGCAAATTCAGTCAATTTCATAATTCGCCACCGTTGATGTAGGTGGCTTGATTGCGCATATAAAGGGGATGCCTTCCTATATTTCGAAGTCGATCCGCGCGGATCTACACTCCTTGTTTAGTGCTAACGAAACCGACAATCCTTATTGGGCCTAAAACGACGACGTTCCAATCCTAACGAAAATAGGTATCGTTATTCCATGGAAATCGGCGGGTCTACCGCCTTTTTCCCCTCATTAGCGTGTTTCAGTTTCGTTGCGCCAGCAACAAGGTGATTTAGCAGGCATTAGCGTGTTAACGTTTCGTTAGCTCGCTCGATGGGTCGTCAGCCGCCAGCGCGCCAGCGGTATTTTGAAATTGACTCGATTTGCAGCAATTTTCCTCGGCAGAGCAACAACAAAGCGAAAGGGTGTAAATTGCAGGCTTTATGCGGCCGCCCCAACGGTTTCGGTCCATTCGGGCCATTCGCCTCATGACGGGCCTGTTCGGTTTTGTTGTATAATAAAACTTATTTCAAGAGGTAGTTCAAAAGGTCCTCTTTTGATCAAAAAGCAAGTAGGAGAGAAAACTCGACATCAAATCTTGCGTTCACCCTCGAAGAGCTTCCAATTAAAGAAGTATGTTTCCTCCGGAAACATTTCAGGTGCTCATGTAGATTTTGCACACATTCCGCTCCTTCTGAAAGTTTTGCGTAGCAAAACTCGCTTCGGAAGCATGGGCTTCGGGTTCTCGCAACCTTCACGTGCCGGGAAGTTGACTTTTTGAACTCGCATATCAATGGAAGAAGAGGTTTCTGCCATGGTAAGAAAGCTGCTAATCGACATATTCGAATGGTCTCCGACGACGCATATCGACCCGTTTCATACGCATGATCATTTGGAGATCGGATATTGCCTGTCCGGAACCGGGACGTTTTATTTCGGGAATAAGTCGTATTCGGTTCGTCAGGGCGACGTGTTCGTCGTCAATAATTTGGAGTGGCATGCGGCGTCTTCGCATCCGGACAATCCGAGCAATTATTTATTCCTCTATTTCGATGCGATGATTATCGAACAGGTAGACCCCGATTTGCTGCTGCCTTTCGTTTATTGGCCGAAACATTTCGAGAATAAAATTTCCGGAGAACTGCCTGTCGCAGGTCAAATCGGAAGCCTGTTTCAAGATTTATGGAAAGAGTATCGGAATAAGGGCCGCGGGTACCAAGGGATGATGCATAGCAAAATTTTGGAGATTTGCGCCCTGCTGCTTCGCCATTACGACACCGCCATATCGCTTAAAGACTGGAACCAGGCCTTAATGTCCTACTATCGTTTGAAGCCGATTCTGGATTATATGAAGGAGCAATTTCGAGAACCGATTACGCTCAATAGCGTCGCTGCCATGCTCGGATTGAGCCCGTCGCGCGCGCGTCATTTATTCGCCGAAAAGCTCGGAGGAGGTTTCAAGCAATATTTGCTCCAGCTTAGAATCAACGAAGCGAAAAGGCTGCTCGTCAGCACGGAATTGCCGATCGTCGATGTCATGCATCAAAGCGGCTTCCAAAGCCATGCCCCTTTTTACCGCGCATTTAAACAAATTGTCGGGATGCCTCCGCAGGTTTACAGAGAACAATCCTCAAAATTAGCCCTTTTTAAGAATGAATAATCGAATAATGTGAAGAAAGGCCCATGGAAATCACTTACAATGGGAATGGATTTATTTTTAAGAAGTCGGATTATAATACTGCAACATAAATGAACGGGGGGCACATCATGGCAGGATGGGATTCGCTTTACGCGTTAGTGCGTGAAGAGATCAAACAGCGAGAAGAAGAAGGTGCCGACACTTCCGGATTTGCGGAAAAGTTGCAAGCCTCCGGCCAGGACGAGATGAAGCTGATGTCCATCTACGAGGAGTTGAGGGATTTACCGATATCCCCCGATTTTCCTTATTCCGAGCCGAATGATTTGCAGGCCATCCGAGCCGCACGGCCTGAAGGGCCGCGCAAGCTGCGCTTGAATGCAAGCGACGAGCAATTGCGGGATAAGTTTTACGGCGCATGGCTCGGGCGTTCGGTAGGCTGCGCGCTCGGCAAACCGCTTGAAAGCATGCATTTTCTGGAAGGTCATGGCGGGAATCCTGGATGGAAAAACGTAAAACTCTGGTTTGAAGGCGCCGATGCATGGCCGATTCGCGATTATACGCCAGGGCGTTCAAGAGCGCAACAGGAGCTTGGACTGGAACTGGCGCCTTACGGCGAAAAAAGCCAGCTTGAAAATATCCGTTATATGGAAAGCGATGACGATATCCGTTATACCGTGCTCGCTCTTTCGCTGCTCGAGGAAAAGGGGACGGATTGGGATAGCTGGGATATCGGCAAGCTATGGCACCAAAAGTTAACGTATGCGCAAATGTGTACGGCCGAGACGCAATCCTATCTCAATTTCGCCAAAGTAACGCATCATCTGGAAACGGAACGGCCAAGCGATTGGCAGACGAAACTGGAGTGGGTCCGCCATTATTTGAACCCTTACCGCGAATGGATCGGAGCGCAAATCCGCGTAGACGGATTCGCGTACGGCGCGGCCGGCAATCCGGAGCTTGCAGCCGAGCTCGCTTGGCGGGACGCATCGTTCTCCCATGTGAAAAACGGCATTTACGGCGAGATGTTCGTCGGAGCGATGATCGCCGCGTCGTTTGTTGAAACCGATCCCGAGCGGATTGTCGAAATCGGGCTTAGCGAAATTCCGGCCAACTGCCGGTTGGCGAGCGCGGTGCGGCATGCGGTGGACATTGCGAAGAACTCTACCGGCCAGCTCGAGATGGCGGAGCGAATTTGGGAATCCTACAAACAGTACAATCCGGTTCATACAATCAATAATGCGGCTTTATGCGCCGCCTCGCTCGTATTTGCCCAAGGCGATTTCGAGCGTGCGATCACGACCGCGGTACTGGGCTGGGATACGGATTGCAACGGAGCGACCGTCGGTTCCATTATGGGCGCCATTCTCGGAGCGAAGAAATTGCCTGAGCATTGGACGGCGAAGCTGAACGATACGCTGTACGCGGAAATAACCGGCTTCCATCCGATTTCGATCTCCGAGTGCGCCGAGCGCAGTTACAAGGTGTTTCAAAAAATCAACAACGTATAGAAGCAAAGGGGAGGCTCATGATGAAAAAAGCGACAAAAGTATTCGCCACATTGCTGGTTAGCTGCAGTTTGATCGCGGCGACCGCATGCGGCAACGCGGGCAAAGAAGCGGGGAACGCCGACAGTCAAACCGAAGGCAAGCAAGAAGTGAAGGAGATCACTTGGTACCTTCATAACCAATACGGAAAAGAGTATTTCGAGAACGACGTTATTAAACCGTTCGAAGATCAGCATCCGGATATTAAAATCAATGTTACTTACAACGCCGATCCGGAACAAATTACGAAATCCCAACTGGCTGCGGGAGCAGGTCCGGATATTATTACGACGGACGGAACGACGACGCTGCGTCAGTTCGCCAAAGCGGGCTATCTCGTGCCGTTGGACGAATACAGCAAACAATACGGTTGGGACGAGCGTTTCATTCCTTGGGCCTATCCGCCCGTTACGGTGGAAGGCAGCATGATCGGCTTGCCGGGCAAATACGAAACGGAATTCGTGTATTACAACAAAACGCTGTTTGAACAAAACGGATGGGAAATCCCGACAAGCTACGAAGAACTCGTTGAGCTTTGCAAAAAAATGACCGAAAAAGGCATCATTCCGTTTGCGTTCGGCGCATCGGATTACCGCGGCGCCAATGAATGGTGGCTGTCGATGGCTTATAACGCCACGCTGGGACCGGAAACGTTGAAGAAGGTGCTGTCGGGCGAACTTCCTTGGAACGGTCCGGAATCGACGGAAGCGGTGCAAAAACTGGTCGATCTTTGGAAAAACGGGTATATTAACGACAAGAAATCGCATGCGATTACCGGCGAGGATGCAACCACATTGTTCCTGTCCGGCCAAGCGGCCATGAAGATGGAAGGAAGCTGGCTGCTCAATACGCTTAGCACGAAAGCGGGCGACCTCGATTGGGGCATATTCCCGATGCCGTCCTGGAAGGAAGGCGTGGAAACGAACCTGCCTCTGGCTTTGGGTATCGCATACGGCATTAACAAAAACTCCAAGCATCCGGATGCCGTCGCCGAGTTTCTCGATTATGTAACGCAACCGGAAGTTGCAGCCAAAGGCGTTGTGGCGATGGGGCTGCAGCCGATTAAAAATCTCGATTTGAAATCGATCCCGGATCTGGACAAGCATTACATCGAAGTGTCCGAATTGCTTGACGATTACGGCAAACGCGATGCAACCGGCTATTTGTCCTGGACATTCTGGCCTGCGCAGACAAGAGTGTACTCCTACGACAATATCGAAGCGGTTTTCTTGGACGGCATGGATTTGAAATCTTACATGGATAAGATGGAATCGACGTATCAAGAAGATAAAGCAAGCGGCAAAGTTTACGAATTTACGGAATAAACGGGTTGGGGGCGTACGCTCCCGGCTTTTCAAAGGGGAGCTTATCTCCCCTTTACTTTCATTTAACGGGGTGCGTGCATATGGCTGATATGGTTTCAATGTCTTCGAAGCCGACATCCGGACACCGGCCGAAACGAAAATCGCTGCTGCCTTGGCTGTTCGTTTTGCCCGCTCTGCTGTTGATCGGTTTTGTCATTGCGGTTCCGACGATCGGGACGTTCTATCTATCCCTGACCAATTGGGACGGCATTCGTCCGCCGGAATTTATCGGGCTGAAAAACTTCGCCAACTTAATCCAGGACGTTACGTTTTACAAAGCGCTGGGAAACAACTTCATGTGGCTGTTGTTGTTCTGTACGATCCCGGTCGCGTTCAGCTTGATTGTCGCCGTGCTGCTCACGCGCGTGCGGCGGGGGCAGATGTTTTACCGGGTGACGTTCTTTCTGCCCTATATCTGTTCGACGGTCGTAACGGCGAAAATTTGGAGTTGGATCTATAATCCTTTCTTCGGTATCAACAAAGTGTTGGAAGGGTGGGGGTTTACGAATCTTCCGCTATGGCTGGGCGATCCGGACAAGGCTCTCTTTTCCGTAGCTTTCGTCGACGGTTGGCGGTACTGGGGATTTTTGCTTATTTTATTTTTGACCGGTTTCCACCAAACCGACCGCAGTCTGGAGGAGGCGGCCATGATCGACGGAGCGGGGAAATTCAGAATTTTCCGGAGCGTCATTATTCCGCAACTGCGGCCGACGCTGCTGCTCATTATGATGATGACGATGATTTGGTCGTTTGCCGCATTCGACTACGTATACGTCATGACAGGCGGCGGACCGGGGAATGCGACGGAATTGATCGCGACGTACATGTACAAGGAAGCCTTGCAAAACCAGGCCCCGGGATACGCGAGTTCCATCGCGCTGGCATTGGCCTTGTTTAGCGGAATCATTATCGCGGCGTTCGGATATTTAAGAAAAAGGGGCTGGGAAGTATAATGGCAGAGCGCTGGTTTACAACGTTATCCCGTCATTTTTTTCTGATACTCGTACTCCTGTTTGCGATCGGGCCGATCGCGCTGCTGTTCATTAACGCGGTCAAGCCGCCGGAAGAGTTTCAGGTGAGCCCTTTCTCTTTCCCTTCGCATTTGACGATGGAAAATATAACGGCTGCCTGGACGATGGGGGAATACGGCAAAGCGTATTTGAACAGCATTGTAATCGGCTGCGCGGCCGTCGCCGTCATTTGCGTCGCCGGCGGACTGTGCGCTTACGCGCTGGCGAAGATGGAGTTTCGAGGAAAAGGCGCGATTCTCGCCTACCTTTTTCTTTGCGTCTCCGTGCCGCTCGGCATGTTTCTTGTGCCGCTGTTCTTCGTATGGCAGAAGCTGCATTTGATGAATACGATGATTGGCTTGATTATTATATACAGCGCCATTTTTCTGCCGCTGAACATTTTCATTCTGCGCACGTTCTTTATCGGCATTCCGAAAGAGCTGAGCGAGAGCGCGCGGATCGACGGCTGCAACGAGTGGATGATCTTGATGAAAATTATCGTGCCGATCGCCAAACCGGCGTTTCTGACCGTTGCGCTGCTTGCGGGCTTGTATACGTGGAACGAATTTTTCTTCGCCAACGCGTTCATCCAAGCGGAAGCGCTCAAGCCGGTTTCCACGAAATATTTGACGTTTGCGGGCAATTTCAGCTCGGACTGGAGCAAAATTTCCGCCGCGGGCGTCATCTCGATCTTGCCGTTTACGATCATTTACATGTTCCTGCAAAGAAGGTTTATCGAAGGCGTGGCGGAGGGCAGCTTGAAAGGCTAGGGCCACTCCGCAGATGCCGCTACTGCGGGGCGGGAAACGAATACGCAGCAACCAAAGAGGGCTTCGGCTCTCTTTTTCTATGCAGAGATTGCCAGACGCGCTGCTACTGGCTCCGGAAGCTCTTTTTCATTTAGCGTTAAATGGTGGAGTTATTTCGAAGAGGATGCGCAGTTGTCGCGCCGTGCGCCCTGTCACTCCTCCACCTCTTCTGTCGATATCCCCTTTGTTCAGCAAGCTGGCTTCTTTCGGCGATAAGCGCTACGGAAATTCACCCAAATCCTACAGAGTATATGTAGCAAATCTGCGAATCTTGCTTGATACGATTGACAAGAAATTTTGCTGCGCCTATAATTAAACAAATGTTTAAAACAATTGTTTAATTTAAAAAGAAAGGGTGAAAATTGATGGCAGCGGCAATCAAACAATTTTTGCGGCGTCCTGCAACGTGGGCGGGAATATTGTCGGCATTTTATGTTTCAAATCATTTTCAGTGTGGTATGGACGACAGGTTACGACGGAATAACGGATAACATTAGGCAGTTGCGGGTGGCGATTGTCAATGAGGATCAAGGATTTGGCATGGTGCTGACAGAGCGGATGCGGGAGGCATTGCCTGCGCAGGCCGTTTCTTATTCAAGCCTTGACGATGCGCGGCGGGACTTGAACGAGCGGCGGGTGCACATGGTTGTGCACATACTTTCGTCCTTTTCGGCGCAGCTTCAAACCCCGGATCAACTGGCGGAGATACGTTATTACACGAACGATTCAAATTCTTCGCTTATCCGCAGCATGATGCATGGCATGGCCGACGGCCTGACGAAGAACGCCAACCGGGAGGCCGTATCGATGGCGATCGCGCAATGGGCCGGCACCGCAGGGAACATGCCGGCAGACCAAGCGCAGATCATCGGGCGGCAATTGTCCGAGCGCGTCGCCTCCAAGCTTCAGGCGGATCATCCCGTACGCGGCATGAACAACCAGATGGCTCCGCTTATGCTGGTGCTCGCCTCGTTCGTCGGGGCTATGATCATGGGCATGAACATGGAGCAATCTTCGAGGTCTTTGCCGCATATCGGCCGTTGGCAACGATTTGCCGTACGTGGTATGATAAATACGATTGTGGCAGTGCTTGCCTCTTTGGTCGGCTGCACGTTATTTTGGGCCTTTGGAGGACAGATGGAGCACGGATTCGTCTCCGTTTGGGCGTTTCAATCGCTTGTCATGGTCACGTTTTTGTTTGTGGCTCAGATGTTTTTGCTGTTATTTGGCATGGGAGGCATGCTGTTCAATATTTTGGCGTTGTCGGTCCAGCTTGTCGCTTCCGGCGGATTAGTCCCCACAGAACTGTTATCCGGGTTTTACCGTTCGATAAGCGGGTTTTTGCCCGCTACCTATGCGGTGGAAGGACAAATGAATTTGCTGTTCGGCGGTCCCGGCGTTCAATCGGCGGCTGGCTATCTCGGACTCATTTTGCTCGTAAGCGCCGTCATTGGCTTGCTCGGCGTTGCGATTCGCGGCCGGCGAACGACAATACAAGCCGAACCTTCCGCCGCGGTGTAAGGTTCGGAATCGATTATGGAATGAAGGAGGCGTCTTATGGCGCAGACGGATTTGGACATCAAGACCCGCATATTGTATGCGGCCCGCAACATGTTTGCCCAGAACGGATACGACGGCACGACCGTCCGGCAAATTTGCGAGGAGGCGGGGGCCAACGTGGCGCTTGTGTCGTATCATTTCGGAGGGAAGGAAAATTTGTTCTCCGCCGTATTCGACGCTTTTTTACCTGTAGATCGATTGAAAGAATTGGATGAATTCGCGAACGATCCGGTGAACGGACTTCGTACCATTATGCGGGAGGTCATCCGCTTCCGGCTCGATAATCCGGAAATCATACGTATTATTCAACATGAAATATTGATGCGTTCGCCGCGCGCAAAAGTGCCGAGCAGCTATGTTTTCCCGATATGGGGCAAGCTTAAGGATTTTCTTATTCAGGGCAAGGGACAAGGCGTATTCGAGTACCGGTCATTGTCCCATACGACGATGTTCGTGTTGAACTCGATCCTGTTTCATTATGACGAATCGTTTTGGAGCCCGATGTACGAATTGGATCCCGAGCATTTGGCGGAAGACATCATTCGGTTTGTCCTGTCCGCCTTGCGGTCGAGTGAAACGAGTTGAGTTTGCCGGTCCAGTATATGATCTTGCAAGGAAACACGCAATTCGAGGGAAAGAATGGATCCCGATTGCGTGTTTTTCGTTATGCTCCCGATTTCGCCCGGAAATTTTTCCAATTGGTTTCGTGCAACCGAATGCTATAATGGGTTAAAAACGCTTTCACAACAAAGGGGAGCAGAGCATGAACCGTATTATAAGCGTTTTGGGGCAAAGGCGGTCCATTCGCAGCAACATCTTTTTCTCGATCATATTCTTTCTGGTCGTTCCGTTCCTGATCTCGTTCTATTATATCGACAGGCCGTTGGAGGCTGTCATCGAAGGCAAGATCGGCAGTTCTTCGCAGGACGCCTTGTCTCTGGTCAATATGAACGCGGATGTCGTGATGCAAGACATGTTCAAGATGGCAACGGAGTTGGCGGCAAGCCGCGAGATCGTCGAGATGCTGAATCGCCCGCAGCAAATGAACGAATACGAATGGCTGCAAATCAAACAAAATATACTCCAGAAATTAACGTATTATAATTTTACGGCATATGTGGCGGTGTTGGACGGAAAGGGTCATTTTTTCAGCAGCCGCTATACGGAACAGGCGAAATTTCAAGAGTTGACGCAATCCGCTTGGTACGCCGAACTCGTCAATGAGCCCGGGAAGCTGATTTGGTTGTATGGGGACAACTATACGTTTGCCGACGCCAGCCCGGTAATCTCGCTTGCCAAAAGCGTCTTCGACCCTTATACCAAAAAGCCGATCGGCGTTCTGCTGTTCAGCGTCAGCGAGGAAGATATCGCCAAATATTTAACGAAGCTGGACGGGGCGGCCTATATGCTCGATCAAGACGGCATCGTCATTTCCGGACCGGATGAATCGAAGATCGGAACGCCGGCTTCGCGGGAGATGGCAAGCGCCGCGGATTGGACGGATGCGAAAGGGCAAACGATTATGGAGAGGGACGGGGAGAAATGGATCGTCAATTACAGCACGATTCAGCAAACCGGTTGGAAAATCGTTCAAGTGATCCCTTACGATAAAGTGTTTAAACAAATCTTCGATATACGCAGAGCGAACATTATGATTACGGTCGTTATTTTCGTCATTTTTATTTTGATTACGCTTACGATATCGTATAATATCTCGAAACCGCTCAAGCTGCTCGGCAAAAAAATGCTCGATTTTGAAAATCAGGATCCTGACGGGATCGCGTTCGTCAAAGGTCCGAAGGAAATCGCGCTGCTCGCCGGCACGTACCATAAAATGCTGCGGCATATCAAGGAACTGCTTCAACGATTGAAAGAACAGTACCAGCAAAAGGAGGAACTGCGGTTTCAAGCGCTGCAAGCGCAAATCAACCCGCATTTTATACTGAATACGCTCAATAATATCAAATGGATGGCTTATATCCGGGGCGACCGCGAAGTGGGAGACATGCTGTCAAATCTCGGCGGAATTATGGAGTCGGCGCTCGGCAGGGGAGAGAACTTGATTCCTTTGCGGCGGGAACTCGATTATATTCGCAATTATACTTCGCTCATGAAAATGAAATATAATGAAAAATTATCGGTTACGATCGACGTTCCGGATGAACTCCTCTCAATGCAGGCGATAAAATTTATGCTGCAGCCGATCATCGAGAACAGCATCGGGCATGGGATCGAGCGGTTGCAAGGGATGGGCGAAATTGCGATCCGCGCGGAAAAGCGGGAAGGACATATGGCGATACAAATTAGCGATAACGGTGTCGGAATGGATGAAGAGAAGCTGAATCGCATTCGGGCTTCCTTATCTTTCGGCCCGGAAGGCGGGGCAACGGATCGAATCGGCTTGAAAAACGTCCACGACCGGATCAGGCTCCAGTACGGCGCTCCGTACGGATTAAGCGTTGAAAGCGCCCCGGGGGTGGGAACGACCGTAACGTTGAAGCTGCCTTGCAAAGCGACGAAGGAAAGGAGCGGCGAATATGAGGCCAATGAAAGTGATTTTGGCGGACGATGAAATTCTCGTTCGCCTCGGAATTCGATCGGTGATCGATTGGAACCGGCACGGGTTCGAATATGCGGGCGATGCGCCCGACGGCGCCGAGGCGCTCGACCTGATCCGCCGAACGAAACCGGATATTGTGCTGACGGACATCGTCATGCCGAATATGAACGGCTTGGAATTGATACAAGCGATCAAGCGGAGCGACCCGGGCATTCGAATTATCGTGCTGAGCAGCCATAACGAATACGATTATTTGCGTCAAGCGATGAAGCTGGGCGTGGATGACTATATTTTGAAAGCGTCGATGAAGCCGGAGGAACTGCTGGCGCTGCTGCTCGAGACGGCGGATAAAATCGCGGCGGAACGGGAGGAAGCGGATGCCGGCCCGATCCGCAGCCAGCAGCGCAAGGAATCGGAGGGACGCGACCGGCTCGCCCAGACGATCCACCGCTGGATCGGGGAAGATTCGCAAGATACGCCGCAGGGCGTTGCGGGAAGCGACCGGGATATCGCTGAGGACGAAAAGGAAATACCGCTAGCCGCCAACAATATGCTGCTGTTGCTGCGCGTGCACCCGCAGCCGCCGAATTCCGCCGGCGAACCGTTGGAGCTTCATACCTTGATCGATCTGGCCGAGCTGGAGATGCGCAAATGGCTGCACGGGTACGCCTTGCCTTATAACGACCATACCGTATTGCTGCTCATTCCGATCAAGGAGCCGCTCCCTGAACAGGACGGCATTGTCGAAGGCCTATGCGGCGACATCGTGAGCGCTTTGAAACGGTTTCTGGCCGCATCCGTCTCGATCGGCGTCAGCGAACCTTTTGCGGATCGAACGGGATTGAAGAAAGCATATTGGCAGGCGCGCCAAGCGTTGGAGAGGTATTTTTACGAAGGGACGGAGAAGGTGTACCGGTACGCGGCGGAAACGGAGTTATCAACAAAGAACGGCGAACCGTTATTCACGAAAGAAGACGAACGCGAATTGCGGAACCGGATCGAATTGTTGGACGAGACGGGCATGAAACGGATCGTCGGCCGGGTACTTGGCAGCATGCGGGAGAACAGGCGCCAGATCGATCTTAGTATTCAAATTTGCCTTGCGCTGCTGCATCATTTGCAAGCCGGACTCAAGAAATTCGATGAAGCTTTATTCGCCGAAGGCGAAGGGGAGCCGCTATATAAACAAGTGATCGCTTTTCAGGAACTGCACGAAGCCGAGCGCTGGTTCGACCGGTTGATCGACGATGCCGCGGACCGTGCCAGAGAGGCGTTAAAGAAGACATACCGGGAAGAAATTCAACAACTCATTTTGCAGATGAAACAAAACTACGCGGAAGACTGGTCGTTGAAGCAAGCCGCGCGCATGGCGAATATGAGCGAGAGCTATTTAAGCTATTTGTTCAAAAAGGAGACGGGAGTCGGCTTTGCCGCATATATAAACAACATTCGCGTCGAGAAGGCGGTCGAATATTTGCGCGAAACGAATTGGCCGGCTTATGTGATCGGCGAAAAAGTGGGTTACGACAACATCAATTACTTCGGCAGAGTGTTCAAAAAGTTGATCGGCCTTAGCCCGCAACAATATCGAATGCAGTTCCAACTGAAAGGGAACGAACATGCCATCCCCAAACATTAATTTGGGGATCTCTTTTTTCTTAAAATAATGAAAACGCATCCAAAAAAAGTGAACGATGGCGATATAACGCGACGTCGAATTGAAAATATGTGAATGAAGTCATAGGTTTTGTGCATTTCTTATCCGCCGCGCCAATTTTATAATGCAAATGTAAGCGCTTGATAACAGCTGTTATCGGGCGCCAAGACGACTACCGAGGGGGATAAAGCATGATGCACACAATGAAAGTTGCCGTGATCGGACTCGGCGTCATGGGCCAATCGCATACGCGCCTTTATGCCGAAATGCCGAATGTGGAACTGGCGGCCGTTTACGATATTAACCGGGAATTGACCGAACGGATTGCGGCGCAGTACGGAACGGTTGCCGCGGATCGGGTCGAGGCGGTTTTCGAAATGCCGGACCTGGACGCGGTCAGCATATGCACGGCGGACGATCAACATTACGAACTTGCTATGCTCGCTTGCAAATCCGGCAAGCATGTATTGATGGAGAAGCCGCTTGCGTCCGATATTCGCGAAGCGCAGGAAATTGTCGAGCGAGTCCGGCAATCCGGCATTAAGATGATGGTCGGACATACGCTGCGCTGGGACCCGCGCTATTACCGGGCATACGAGGCCGTCCGCGGGGGCAAAATCGGCAAGCCGCTCCATCTGTACGCCAGACGGAACAATTCATTCGCCAACGGACAGCGCCTGAAAGGACGCACCTCCGTGCTTATGTTTCTGGGCGTTCACGATATCGATGCGATCGAGTGGATTACCGGAGATCAAATCGTGGAGGTATATGCCGTAAGCGTGAAGGAAAGACTGGCCTCATTCGGCGTATCGGACGCTACGCTAACGACGCTTCGATTCGCATCGGGGACGGTAGGCAATTATGAGACGAGCTGGGTGCTGCCGGAGCATCATTTGGAACTGGACGCCAAATTGGATATTACGGGAACGGAAGGCGCTCTGAATGTCGATATCGTCAAACAGAACATTTCAATTCATTCGAATACGCGATTTACGTATCCAGATACGGCATACGGAGTGGAAATGTACGGAAGAATGACCGGCATTATGAAGGAAGAGCTGACGTCATTCGCGATGTCCGTACTCCATGACGAGCCGTTGCCGATTTCGGTTGAAGAAGCTTATCGCGCGGTATATATTGCGCATTGCATGGAAGAGTCTTTGCGAACCGGACGCCCGGTTGAAGTAAGATCATAACGGATGTGCCTATCTCGAAACGTTTGCCAGGAGGGGTTATGATGACAAGATCGACGAAATGGATTACATTGCTTCTGCTCGCTTTATCGCTTGCCGCGGCCGGCTGCGGCCAATCGGGCGGAAACGCGGGGGGCGGTAGCGAAGGCGAAGGAAATGCCGCTGCGGACCAGCCATATAAGGGACAGCAAATCAGCGTGCTGCTCGAAGGGCATCCGACGAGCAACGCGATGCAAAAAATGCTGCCCGAATTCGAGGAGAAAACCGGCATTAAGGTCAATTTGGAAATCGTTCCTTACAGCGATTTGACATCCAAGGCGTTAATGAACTTCTCGAGCAGTTCCGGGCGCTATGATGTCGTCATGGACGATATGGTGCACGGTATCGGGTATGTCAACGCAGGTTATGTCGAGCCGCTCGATTCGTTCATGCAGAATGAGTCGTTGACCGCTTATTACGACGCGCAAGATTTCGTGCCCAAATATTTGGACGTGATGAAAGTGAACGGTCAAAGCTATGGTTTGCCGGTATACGGCGAGAGCAATTTTTTGATGTACCGCAAAGATTTGTTTGAAAAATACGGCTTGCAAGTTCCGAAAACGTACGACGAACTTATGAATGCGGCCAAGACGATTCACGAACAAACCAACGGGGAAATCGCCGGCATTACGCTGCGGGGCGAACAAGGAATTCAGAACGTATACGTATGGTCGACATTCCTATGGGGCTTCGGCGGCCAATGGCTGAACGAACAGGGCAAGTCGGATATCGCGTCGCCGGAAGCGGTCAAGGCGCTCGAATTTTACCGTGAACTGCTCACGAAATACGGGCCTACAGGCGTAGCGAACTTCGGTTGGCAGGAGAACAGGCTGCTGTTCCAGCAAGGAAAAGCGGCGATGACGATCGACGCGACGGTCAACGGCGCATTTAACGAAGACCCGAAGGAGTCCTCGATCGTCGGCAATGTCGGGTATGCTCCGGTGCCGACGCAGACGGACCAGCCGAAAGGCGGCGCTTCCACCTTAACGGTGCACGGCATCTTCCTGTCGAAGGACAGCAAGTATAAGGAAGCGGCTTGGCTGTTCATGAGCTGGGCGACTTCGAAAGAGCAGCAGGTCAAGTCGATGTCGATCGATCCGAACGCCGGCGTCACTTCGCTTAGCGCGATGAAAGAGCAAGTGTTTATCGATAAATTCGGCGCCTTCAAGGATGCGATGCTGGAAGCGATCGAGAATGGAAATACGGACTATTTGCCGCAAATCGCCCAAGCGAATGAAATGATCAACAATACGGGCGTGGCGATCTCCAAGGCGTTGACCGGACATACGCCTCCGGCGGAAGCGCTTAAGGAAGCGAACGATCTGAACAATCGGCTGCTGGAAGCGAACTAACGACGAATCAATGAGGGTCGAGCGCCGCAACCAGGCCTTGACCCTCATGTAAGGAAGTGAGATGAATGCATAGAAGCCAGCGTTATTGGTTGATGCCGAGCATACTGATTCTGATTCTATTCTCGGTCATGGTACTCGGATATTCCGTTTATTTAAGCCTTCATAATATCAGCATGATTAAACAAACCTTTTCGTTCGTAGGCCTGTCGAATTTATTCGATTTATTCCAAGACAAACGGGCTTGGGCTTCCGTCGGCAAAACGCTGCAATTTTCTTTCATCGCGACATTCGCGGAACTGGCGCTTGGTTTGGCGATCGCCCTCTATTTCAACCGCCAATTCCCGGGACGAAAGCTGGTCAGGGCGCTCATGCTCATTCCGATGATTATGACTCCGGTCGTCTCCGGCTTGATATGGCGGATCTTCTACGATCCGAACGCAGGGATCGTCAACTATTATTTGGGCGTCCTCGGCTTGGGGAATAAGCATGATTGGCTGGGCAGCGTCGATTTGGCGATGTTCTCCGTCATCATTGCCGACGTATGGCAGTGGACCCCGTTCGTGTTCCTGATTATGGCTTCCGCTCTAGATGCGATGCCGGGCGAGCCGCTGGAAGCGGCGAAGGTCGACGGGGCCAATGCTTGGCAGACGTTTCGGAGCGTCGTCCTGCCGCTGTTAAAGCCGGCATTAATGGTTGCGTTGCTGCTGCGCCTAATGGACAGCATCAAGACGTTCGATATCATCTATGTCATGACGCGGGGCGGTCCTTCGCTCGCGACGGAAACCGCCAATATGTACGCGTATATTCAAGGGTTTAACAATTTCAACTTGAGCTATGCGACCGTCATTAATTTATCGATTACCGTTTTGCTTACGTTCGTGTTCACCTTTTTATATAAATCGATGACAGCGAAGACAAGAGGATAGGAAGGGGGGATTCGAATGCGCGCTGCAAAAGGGTCGTTGTTTTACATCGGCACGATCGTGATTCTGCTGTTTTTCATGATGCCGTTCGTATGGCTGGTCTTGACGTCATTGAAAAATTATAAGGATGCCTTTGCCTTGCCTCCCGTTTTCATTTTTACGCCGACGTTTGACAATTTCGACAACGTCTTCAATCGATCGGATTTTTTCAAGGCGTTCGGAAGCAGCTTCTTTATATCGACCGTGTCCACCGTGCTATGCCTTATATTGGGAACGGTTACCGCTTATGCGCTGGCTTTCTTTCATTTTCGGCGCAAATCGAAATGGATTACGTTCATACTGAGCGCGAGAATCGCGCCGCCGATCTTAATGCTGCTGCCTGTCTATTTTATCGCGGTTAAGGTCGGTTTAACGGATTCGTACTTGCTGCTTATTTTCGTCTATATGCTTATGAATTTGCCGTTTGTCGTATTAATGCTGCTTACCTTTTTCGAGGATATTCCGAATGAACTGCGCGAGGCGGCCTTTGTCGACGGCTGTACGGAGTTTCGCGCGTTTTATCGGGTCATCGTCCCGGTTGCCCGGGGCGGAATCGCCGCCACGTTTATATTGTCCATGCTGCTGGTGTGGAATGAATTTTTGGTCGCGCTTGTGTTGACCGGCCGGGAAACGCAAACATTGCCCGTCTTGATCACTTCGTTCATGACGTTCCAAGGCACCGAATGGGGGCCGTTAACGGCGGCGGGAACGCTGGTCATGCTGCCGATGCTCGTATTCGGCATTGCGGTGCAGAAGCATTTGGTCAAAGGAATGACGATGGGCGCGGTTAAATAATGCGGGATGAATGGCTATTAATGCGATAGGAGTGGATGGATAATGAGAACATCGGTAATGAAGTTAGGAGAACCGGGGTTGATCGTTTCTTGCCAGGCGTTGGAGAACGAACCGCTGTTCGGCGCGGAGGTCATGCCTAGAATGGCGCTGGCGGCCCGCCAATCGGGCGCGATCGGCATACGCACCAACGGCGTTGACGATATTCGCGGCATTAAGCGATACGTCGATTTGCCCGTCATCGGGTTGATCAAACGGGACATTCCGGGATCGGAAATTTATATTACGCCGACGATGGAAGAAGTGAAGGCGATCGTGGAAGCGGGAGCCGATATCATGGCCCTGGATGTGACGGATCGGGAAAACCGGCTGGAACGCGTAAGCGAAATGATCGCGTATGCCCGGCAAGCGGGCGTAGCCGTCATGGCGGATATTTCGACCTACGAGGAAGGGGTGGCCGCCGAACGTCTCGGAGCGGATTATATCAGTACGACGCTGTCCGGTTATACGCCATACAGCCGTCAACAGGAAGGGCCGGACTTGGACTTGGTCGCTCGGCTCAGCCGGGCGGTTCGTGTTCCGGTCGTTGCAGAGGGGCGCATTTGGAACCCGGACGATGCCGTGAAGGCAATGGACGCCGGCGCGGCGTACGTCGTCGTAGGCAGCGCCATCACCCGCCCTCAATTGATTACGAAACGTTTCGCGGATGCATTGCGGAAACGCGGGAGCTAAGGAGCGGTTCCGATGAATAAGCATGCTTTGCGCCGTGCGGACGAGGAAACGTTCTACGCGGTTGGCGTCGACTTGGGCGGGACGAAGATTAGCGCGGCGGTCATCGATCGCGGCGGACAAATATTGCAGCAGCATGTCATGCCGACGTTGGCCGGGCAAGCGGACGTTATGCCGCGGGTTGCGGAAGCGGTTGAAACGGTTTGGAGCCGGTTTGCGGCGGAATCGGGCGGCGCACGGATCCGGGGAATCGGTATCGGAACCGCAGGCCAAGTGGAGTGGGAAACGGGGACGATCCGCTACGCCAGCGATCTCATTCCCGGCTATACGGGAACGCGGGTCAAGTCGCTGCTAGAGGAGAGATTCGGCGTTCCCGTGTACGTCGATAATGACGTGAACGCGCTCGCGCTGACCGAGAAGTACTTGGGAGCCGGCCGCAACGCGAAGACGTTCGTCTGCCTGGCACTCGGCACCGGCGTAGGCGGCGCGGTGATGACGGGCGGACGGATCATGCATGGCGCCTGGGGAAGCGCGGGAGAAATCGGGCATTTATCGGTCGACTATAAAGGCCGTCCATGCATCTGCGGGAATGTCGGTTGCCTGGAACAGTATGCGTCCGGCACAAGCATCGCCAACTTGATGAACGAGCGGTTGCAAGCCGCCGGTCTTGCAGGGACGCGCGCGCCGCTCAGCGCCAAAGAAACGGCGGACTTATGGCTTGCGGGCGATCCGCTCGCGGGCGACGCGATGAATGAAGCCATTGCCGCGCTCGGATCCGCCGTGGCGAGCCTTATTCATCTGTTCAACCCGGAGGCCGTCGTCATCGGCGGCGGAGTCGCAGCCTGCGGCGAACCGCTCTTCCGCAGATTGCGCGAGGAAGTCCGCAGGCGCGCGATGCCTTCGATGTTCGCAGGCGTCACGATCGAGCCGGCATGCGGAGGCGGCATGAGCGGCGCCATCGGAGCGGCGTTGCAAGTGTGGGAGTACGCGCATGAGTAAACGACAGCGCTTAGCTTCATCGTAGTAACTGCGTGCATCCATTTATTTGATGGTTCAAACCGCGTTAAATTCCACCTAATCGGGGGCGCAGCTTCGTTTTTATGCCCGTGCCCCGCTCATCGACGGATTCGATGCATGCGCCGCACATTGTGTACGATTTTTCGTATACATTTACAGGATCGGGGCTCAAATCGCGTTATGTGTATGAAATATCGAATAAAATCGACGGATTCGATGCATGCGTCCAATGGAGCTGCATCGAGAATTGCTATCCGGACCGTACGACCGTTATTTTGCGTCAAAACCGCTTATTCGCTGTTTCGGCGGACATTGATTCCGTTATCCGTTCGTCGCAGGGCTTATTTTTACGCTTTTGCCGCGAATAAAAGATCGTCTGTCCGCTAACGGTCCGAAATCGGGTCGTTTGTCACAATTAGCGTCTCCTGTGTCCGAACTTGGGGAGCAGGGCGGTAGAAGTTAATGCAACGACAGTGCCGTGCGCCGCACATTGTGTATGATTTTTCGTATACAATTACAGGATGAGGGCTCAAATCACGTTATGTGTATGAAATATCGAATAAAATCGACGGATTCGATGCATGCGCCGCACATTGTGTACGATTTTTCGTATACAATTACAGAATCAGGGCTCAAATCGCGTTATGTGTATGAAATATCGAATAAAATCGCAGAAGTAACGGGCTATTTGCAGCTGCATGGGCAAAACAGACAGAAATCGACTCATATAGATCGATTATTGAAGTTACATGACGCGGACACAGGGTGGTGAGCGTGGATACAGCGTGGGCATGACGCGGGTACAGGGTGATGGGCGTGGATACAACGTTGGCATGATGCGGACACAATGCGGACACGGCGGACACAATGCGGGCATCACGCAGACACAATGCGGACACGGCGAACACAACGTGGATACGGCGCGGGTCAACGCGAACAGAACACGCGCGAACAGAACACGCGCGAACACGCGCTGATCGGCGCGACACGGCGCATACACGCTGTCATGTTGGAACGCTGCAGACGTAAGGAACCGTCAGGACGATCCCTCCTGACGGTTTTTCTTGTCGCGGCATTCCGACGGATAGCAGCCGAATTGTTCCGTGAACAATTTGGTGAAATGGCGCGTGCTGTAATATCCGACGGCTTCGGCCACTTGCCTCACTTTGAGATCGGGCTCTTTCAGCAGCAGTTCCTTCGCCTTCAGCATTCTCGTTTCGGTCAAATATTTAATAAACGTGCTGCCGTGCTTCTTATGAAACAGGGTGCTCAAATAATTGGGCGTGACATGGAGCAGTTCCGCAATTTGCTTGATTCCGATATCATGCATATAGTTTTGATCCACGTACGCAATCACGCATTGAACGATATCCTTCTGCTCGTTGTCGGACTGCGACGCGGCGGATGAGAGCATGGAATCGCCGTGATGCTGCAACGTCTTGAACCAATCGGCAAGTTCCCCGGACGGATTAGCGACGCCGAGCGAATAGGCGAGGAACTCTTGGATGCGGCAAAGCGCTTTGCGGTCCGGCGTACCGATCCCGTTCATTTCCTTCTCCAGCAAATCGACTTCCCGGGCATACGCCGGGTAGTTCCGATGCCTGTAGGATCGGCATACATTTTCGAGACGGGCGCCGATTCGCAGCCACTCTTCATGGCTTGCCAGCGCGGTCAGCCCGCTTAAACGATATGTCGCATTGAGGGAAAGCATGGAACGCAAGGAAGCGACCGTTTGCAACCGGCCGATTTGTTCCGCCATCGATTCCAGTCCCGCACATTCCTCCAGTTCGATCGCGGTGACGGCAAATTGCGTCCCGGGAACTTGCTCCAACCATTGGCGGACGGCCTGTTCCAACTGCCGTTCCCGTTCTTCCGCCCTCCGGCGGCCGGAAGGATGCCAAGCCCATATTATCGCGGGATGGCCTTCGTTTAAAGCAATGGCAAAGGAATGAAATTCGCCCGATAAGAAGCGGTCCCGGATCATCGATTGCAACTCGTTGATCAGCCGGTGCTGAAAATCGGCGAGTTCCCGCTCCGGAAGGCAGCTGTCGATATAGAATGCCAGCCCTTTGCAATGCACGGAGGCCAGGAGATGATTCGCTTCGTGCAAAGGCGTTCGGCCTTGCATCCATGAAGCGAGCGCGTGCTCGAACCGGCCGTTTCGTTCGATCATATGTTGGCGCAGCGCTTCGTTCGCCTGTACGACGCTGTCCTTCAATTCTTCCAAACTGACAGGTTTTAATAAATAATTGCAAGCGCCGAGGCGCAGCGCTTCTTTCGCGTATTGAAACTCGGAATATCCGCTTAAAATGATCCATTTGGTGAACGGCGAGACCGTTTTTCCCTGGGCGATTACATCCAATCCGCTAAGTTTAGGCATGCGAATATCGACAAATGCGACGTCGGGACGCTGCTCCTCGATGAGGCGAACCGCCTCTTCGCCGTTCCTGGCTTCCCCGACGACTTGAAGCGGCATATTCAACTCGTTCAGCATACTTCTTAACCCGGCCCTGACCAAACTTTCGTCATCCGCTAATACGATGTTCATTGTTGTTCGTCCTCCTCTGGTATCGCAATCGTTACGCGCGTGCCGGACCCCGGAATGCTGTGTACGGTTAAAGACGCATTGGGATAAGCGAGCTGCAGCCGCGCCTGCACGTTGGAGATGCCGATGTGACGCGAAGGTTCGGCATCCTGCGTATGCGTATCGAATCCGACGCCGTCGTCGCAAATTTCGATGCAAATATGCGGCCGGCCGTTCGTTTCGGTTATAAACGCCGATACTTTAACCTCATTTTCTTTATCGTCAGGTTCAACCCCGTGAATAATCGCATTTTCCAATATCGGCTGAAACAGCAACTTCGGAATTTTGAAATCGGCCGCCGCTTCTTCGTATTCAATAACGATTTTCAACTTGTCTTCAAAGCGGATTTGCTGCAGCAAAGCGTATTTCGTCAAGAATGCAAACTCGTTCTCGATGCTGGTCCATTGGTTCTCGTCCAGCATGTACCGCAGCATGCCGCTCAGCGAAATGATGGCGGTCTCCAATTTTTTCGTCTCGCCGATACGGTTCAGGCCGATCAATCCGGCAAGCGTATTGTACAGGAAATGCGGCTGGATTTGCGATTGCAGCGCCCGGTATTCCGCGTTCCGCTGCGCCAGCGCCGCCTTGTACTCGCGGTTGATCAAATCGTCGAGCTGCGAGATCATTTTGTTCAACGACTGGCCCAAATACGACAATTCGTCCGATCCGGCGATCCCGTACCTCGCTTGCAAATTTCCTTTCTTGACTTTGTTCATCACCTCGATCATATGTTTGACCGGCTTGACGATCCATTGCGAGAAATAGAGAAATACGAAAAACGTAACGACAAGTCCGCCGACGGATAACAGCACGGCGGTCGTATAGATCCAGCGCACTTTATTTTTCAGTTCCTCGTTGGACAAAAAGACCGTCATGACCCAATTGGCCGGCTTGATCGTTTGCGACACCGTCACATAGCCGGTATCCTTCGCTTTCGCGTCTCCGCCGGACCGAAGCTGCTTGATCATATCCTCGGACAACGGCTTGTTGGCGTAGATCACGTTGCGATCTTCGTCCATGATCACAACAACCGAACTGACGTTAAACCGGATGTCCTTCGTAATTTTCTCCAGGACGTTCGTATCCGCATCGGCCAGAATGACGGCCAGCGGTTGGCCGGAATCCGGGTTTTTGATGAGCCGGGAAACGGAAAATACTTGCAGCTCTTTTTGATTCGTCAAGTAATCTTGCGGATGGGAGCTGATGAAAGCGACTTTCCCGTCTTTTTGGATCGCTTTTTTATACCATAATTCGTCTTGAAACGGAAAATCCGCCACAAGCTCGATATTGTTGTTTTTGGCCGTCAAATAAGCTTTGCCGTTCGTCGTAATCGTAATCGTGCTCAATATGTCTTTGCGGGTATTGATCAAATAATTGGGCAGCGTGCTCTTTAATGCCCGATCCGTTTGTAATTTTGTGTATGCGCTTGCATTTTCATATAAATTATCGGCCGTAATTTTAAGCGCCTGGATGACATTGTCGTTCAAGTACGGTGAAGCGGTCAGCCGCTCCAAATCGTCCAAATAGGTTTCGATATTGCCGGCCACTGCGCGCAGCGTGCCTTCCGTTAATTGCTCCGTATCGGTCGTGAGCACATGTTGAGCGTAGAAGGGAAGGGCGAACGCCAGGATGACGAACGGGGTGACAATGGTCAGCGCATAAACGATAGTCAGCTTCGAACGCAACGATTTGAACATGTTCATGACCGCACCGGCCTCCTCGCCCCAACTCTTTGTATATAAGAATAGGTACAACCGGCAGACGAAGTCAATACGAAATTAAATAGTGTAGAAAAGAGCTGAGCGATTGTAGTTTTATGACATATGAAAGCGCAACCAGCCATGGTAACCTAATACCTGTGGGGCGAACCGGTCTCACAAAAATCGAACTGGCTTGGGGGATAGATATGAGAAAAACAAACTGGTTTAAAATGATCAGCGTTGTGATGGCGGCGGCGTTTCTACTGGCGGCTTGCGGCAACGCGGGTACGGGAGGCAATCCGGACGGGGAAGGCGCGGCCGGCGAAACGCCGAATGCGGCGGGCGGAAACGGCGGCAATTCGAAAGTGACGCTTACGGTCATGACCAATGTCGTCGGCGAACCGGCCAAAGTATTGCAGGACATTGCGAACAAATTTATGGACGAGAATCCGGATATTAAAGTAGATTTCAGCGCTCCGGGCGCCGAGTATGAGAACATTATGAAGATGAAAATGGCATCCAACGAGTTGCCGGATGTGTTCTCGACGCACGGTTGGGCGAAAGTCCGCTATGGGCAATATTTGGCCGATTTGAAAGACGAAGAGTGGGCGTCCAAGCTGGATGCGTCGATCAAGCCTTCCGTCACCGACGAAGAGGGCAAAGTATATGTGCTGCCGATGGATCAGGATAAGGGCGGCCCTGTGTATAACGCCAGCGTGCTGGAGGAGTACGGCGTCGAAGTTCCGGCGACATGGGACGAACTGCTGCAAGCGGCCGAAACGATTAAAACGAAAAGCGGCGGGAAGGTGGCTCCGATCCATATCGGCGGCGCGGATTCCTGGCCGATCGGACAGTTTTTCGATTTCTACGCGACATCGGTGTTCGTCAGTCCGGAACAAAACGATGCCGAGCAGCTGCTTGACGGAACGTTCGACTGGAACAAGTTTGACGTATTGCCGCAAATGTTCCTCGATTTGCAAGAGAAAGGCTATCTGAACAAGGATGTCCTAACGGCGAAATATAGCGATTCCGCCAAAGCCTTCGCCGAAGGGAAAGCGGCGTTCGGCGTATATGGCCCGTTCCTGATCGAAGAGGCGAAAGCGATCAACCCTGAACTGAAAGCGGGATTGATGCCGATTCAATCGGTCGTGGCAGGCGATACGCCTACACTGGTAGGCGGAGAGAAAACGACATGGGGCGTATGGAAAGATTCGCCGAATAGCGAAGCGGCGCGCAAATTCGTCGCTTACTTTGCCAAACCGGAGAATGTCGCTCTAGTCGCCGCTTCGAACGCGCTGCCGCCGGGATTGGAAGGCGTCGCCATCGATGCGGGCAGTTTGACGGCGGATTACGAGAAATATAAAGATTTGCGCGTCTTCCCGTATTTCGACCGAGTGTATTTGCCGAACGGCATGTGGGACGTGATGTGCAAAAACGGCCAAGACATGCTGGCCGGCGCCATCACGCCGCGAGAATATTCGGAAAATATGAAGAAGGAATACGAGAGATTAAGAGCGGCTAGCCAATAAAGAGAATGAGATACGGCCCGTTGTTTGTTATTGAAACCGCGGGCCGTTGATATAAGAGATAGGAACTCGAGATAGGAGGAGAGGAGAAACCATGCCTAGAAGCTCATCATGGCCGGCCGATGCGGAGAAGCGATCCGGTTCCGTTGCCAAATGGTTCCGTTCCGCCGGAGTGCTCAATTTTATGTATTTGCCGGCGTTATTGTTATTCGCCGTGTTCATCTTCTATCCGCTGATTCAAGGGGTGAAAATTTCCTTCACCAATTGGGACGGGTACTCCCAGCATTATGTATGGGTCGGGTTGGAAAAATACAAGCTTATGTTCTCGGATAAAAAAATCGTACAAACGATCCAAAACACGTTTATTTACGGCTTGGGCAGCACCATCTTTCAAAATTTGCTCGGCTTGGCCTATGCCTTGTTTCTGGACCAGAAAATTCGGGGAAAAGGCCTGGTGCGCACGGTCGTTTATCTGCCGGTCATTATAAGCCCGCTCATTATGGGTTATATCAGTTATTTTTTCTTTCAATACGACGGCGGCGCGTTAAACGACGCCATGATGCTGTTTGGCAAAGAAACGGTCGATTGGCTCTCGAACGGTCCGCGCGCCGTATGGATTATCACTTTTGTCAACACGTACCAGTACATGGGGATTGCGATGATTATTTTTTTGGCCGGATTGCAGTCCATTTCGAAAGAATATTACGAGGCAGCGAGCATCGACGGGGCCGGATGGTGGTTCCGCTTTAAAAGCATCACGCTTCCGCTGCTCATGCCGGCCATTACGATCAATGTCGTGCTCAATGTCATCGGCGGATTGAAGCTGTTCGATGTGATCGTCGCCATGACGAACGGCGGACCGGGATATGCGTCGCAATCGTTGTCCACGATGATGTACAATCTGTATTTCGCCCGCCAGGACGCCGGGTACGCCGCGGCGCTGGGGAATCTCATGTTCGCGATCATATGCGTCATCAGCATTACCGCGCTCGTGCTGCTGCGCCGGAAGGAAGTGAAAATGTGAAGAAATCGCTCAAGTACATCATTGCCTTGCTTATTACGGTCATTCACATTGTTCCTTTTTATATTTTATTCAACATGTCCTTCAAATCGATCGAAGATTCGAGCAGCAAATGGCTGCTTCCCCAATCCATTTACATTGGAAATTTCACGAATGCGTGGAAGGATGCGCAGTTGGGGCAAGCCGTGTTGAATAACGCCATCATTACATTCTCTGCCGTCATTCTTGTCGTTCTAATCGGAGCGTGCGCCTCCTATCCGCTCGCGCGGCATCAAACGAAGTGGAATCAATTGGTGTACACGATCAGCATCTCGTGCTTAATCGTGCCGGCGCTGACGATTCTGGTTCCCCTCTATAAATTTATCGTTGATATCGGCGGAATCAACACCTATTGGGCCATCATCTTGACCCAGGTCGCTTTCTCGCTGCCGATGACGATTTTTTTATTTACCGGGTTCATGAATTCCGTGCCCAAGGAGCTGGACGAAGCGGGGCTTATCGACGGATGCAGCCGTTACGGCATCTTTTTGCGCATCATATTGCCCTTGTTGAAGCCGATTACGGCAACGGTCATTATTTTGATCGGGGTACAAGTATGGAACGACTATCAATTTTCCGTATTTTTCTTGCAGAAGAAAACGATGATGACAATTCCCGTCGCTCTGTCGGGATTCATTTCGCAATTTCACAGCAATATCAATTGGGTCGCCGCCGGATGTTTCATCGGCATGATGCCTTTGACCGCAATCTATCTTTTACTGCAAAAATATTTTGTAAAAGGGATGGTAGACGGGGCGATTAAAGGGTAATGCGAGTCAATGAACATAATAATGAGGTGAATACGTTGCCAAAAAATTACAAATGGTTAGCCGCCTTGATGGTAATCGTACTTCTGTTGACGGATTTCGCAATGTCTGCCGGGAGGGTTCACGCCGAGCAAACGGCGGCAAGCGTTGCCGCCGGAATTACGTCGATCCCCGCGCCGGAGAAAAACGCGACGAGATTGACGCTGCCGGCCGTTCCCGACGGCTTCGAGATTCGGGTGAAGAGCTCGAGCAACGAAGCGGTTATTCCGTCGATGGATGCGCAAATATTCCCGCTGGAGACGGACACGGAAGTGATCCTTGTGCTGGAAGTGACGAAGGTAGCGGATCAATCCAAGGCGGATACCGTTCCGATCAAGGTTATTGTGCCCGGCGTTTCCTCGGGAACGGTCGTAGACAAGACGGCCTTGATTGGGGCAATCTCGGTTGCGCAATCGGTATACGATGCGGCCGTCGAGGGGACGGAACCGGGCCAATATCCTTTCGGCTCGAAGGAAGTTTTGTTCGTTTCCATTCAAACCGCACAAGCTGTTGCGGATAACGACAACGCAGACCAGCCTGAGGTCGATGCGGCTGTTGCAGCATTGAATCAAGCGGTCCACGAGTTTACGGAATCAATGATTAAAGGAGACGGGGACTTCCTGGATTCCGTTGTATTGACGGCGGACCGGACGACGCTAAATTTGGACGGCTTGGCCCGGTTGAGCCTGAGCGGAACGATGAAAGACGGAAGCCCGGCGGATCTTAGCCAAGCGACGGTCAACTATACCGTCAGCAATACGAACGTGATCGCCTCCGTGACGCCGACCGGTGCCACAAGCGCGGAACTGAGAGCGGGGACGAAGCTTAATTCCGCCGGCAAGGCCACGGTCACGGTCAATGTTACGCTGAACGGGGTGACGAAGACGGATACGGCGACGTTCGAGGTGAATTTTGCCGCAGACCGGCCTTCCTACCACGACTACCATCAGACGTTGACGATGAAAATGTTTATGGCCGCAAACGACGGCAAAGTTAGTCTGACCTTCGAACAAGCGCTGGAATCGATTCGAAAAATCGACCAGCTGACGCGCGGCATTCCGAAAATTATTTATTTGGTCGGCTGGCAGTTCGACGGGCATGATACGGGGTATCCGGCGCTAAACGTTGTTAACCCGAAGCTGAAACGGGCGCAAGACGCCAAAGCGGAGGACAGCCTGAAATGGCTGATGGACGAAGCGTTCAAATACAATACGACGGTCAGCCTGCACATCAATATGTTGGATGCCAGCGATCAAAGTCCTTTGTGGCAAACGTATCTGGATGCGGATGTGATCGCTAGAGAGAAGGACGGTTCGCTCAGGAAATACGTTTGGGGATATCCGATCAGCTATACGAAAGAATGGGAAGCGGGCCTGACGCAGCAAAGAATCGACGCTCTGCTGGAGCTGCTGCCGATCGGACGGGCGGGTACGATTCATATCGACGCCTTCCATCAAAATATACCGAAGCTGGAAGCGGGTTATATCAGCCCGTATCACGGCATCACTTCCCAGGAGGAAGCGGAAACGCAGAAAAAAATCATTCGCTATTTTTACGATAAAGGTGTCGATGTTACTGCGGAATTCGATAAAAGCTACAGGGTCGATCCGTTCATCGGCTTGCAGCGAATGGCTTGGCATATTCGTTGGAGCGCATCGGAGCAGTTTCGGATCCCGGCATCGTTATATGTAGGAGGAGACGGGGGAGACGATCGTTTAGGCACAGGCATGCTCGGCGAAGGGACGATCAAAAGCGATCCGGTCAATCTGAAAGGATTTCTGGAGGAATTCTCGTTAAAAACGGTGCCATGGTATTACTTGAACCGGCTGGATCGGATTTCCGACAGCAACGGCATCGTCACATTCTCCAATAACGTTACCAGCGAAAAACAAGGCGGGAAATTGATTGTGAAGCAGGGCGGCCGCGTGATGCGGGACGGCGACGACATCTTCTTCCCGGCGCTGTGGAATGAGACGGCAAACAAGGAAATCATCGCGTACAGCAAAGGCGGATACGAGAACCGGCAGTGGACGCTTCCGGGCGATTGGTCCGACGTTCCGGCTGTGGATATTTATACGATCGGTTTGGACGGCCTGCAATTGCTGGAAAAAGGAAAGCGCCTATCCGGCGGCATGCTTGCCTTAACCTTATTGCCCGGCCAAGGCGTTTCGATTTTTCCATCCGACGGAGTGGAATCGCAGAAACCGGGTCCGTTCCGGCTGATCTCCCCGGAGAACGGCGCTGCCGGCCTGAATGCGGCGAATGTCGCTTTCGGTTGGGAAGCGGCGGATTTGGCGGATAGCTACCGGTTGACCGTAGCCGAAGATTCCGGTTTCCGCACGGTTATATTCGATGAGACGGTTAAGGCAACCTCCTACGAACTGAAGGGTGTGCTGGCGAACGATAAGCAATATTATTGGAAAATAACGGCGCAGAATGAGGACTCCGGAGAATGGACCGACAATACAGATGGGCCTTCATCGTTCCATACGGCGATTACGAAGGCGCCGGCCGCTCCGGGCGGATTGAAAGCAATGCGGATTTCCGCCGAGATGGTGAAGCTGGCGTGGCAACCTTCCTATGCGGCAACGTCTTACTCCGTATACCGGAAGACAGCCGCGCCGGACGGCAGCGGAGAGTTTGTCCTTGCCGCCTCGGGCATCGACGGCTTAGAATATACGGACATGAACGCGCCGAAGGACGAAGGCCGCTACATTTACACGGTAACGGCGACCAATGCGATCGGGGAGAGTTTACAAGCCGAGCCGATTGAGGCGCAGGCGGTCGTTTACTTAAGCGATATGGATTGGACCGAGATCAAAAACGGCAAAGTGGCGACGAAAAAAGATACGAACGCTTCGGGACGCGAGCTGATTATGAACGGAACAACGTACGGCAAAGGAATCGGATCGCATCCCGACGCGACGATTACCTACCGTTTCGGCGGAAAGTACAGCCGCTTCTCCGCGATGATCGGCATTGACGATCAAGCTTTGGAAAACTCGAAGCTTCCGACGAACATCAAGTTTGCGGTTTATGCGGATGGCGAGAAGCTGTATGAAAGCCCTAATATCACAGCGAAGCCTTATGTTGAACCGATGCCGATCGATCTGGATATCGCCGGCGTGGATGAGTTCCAGTTAGTCTTAACCGGTCATGCCGCCGGTTCCAATCCGCAGACGACGGGATACGGCGACTGGGCCGACGCCAAGTTGGAGCTGGCTGAGACGACGGCGGCGATAGTGGCCGGAGAGATCAGATCGATCGCTTCCCCGGCGAAAGATGCGGTTACGTTGACGTTGCCGGAAGTGCCCGCAGGATTCACGGTAGCGGTTCATAGTACGGACCGGCCGGACGTCATCGCCGCCGACGGGCAAATCTTCCCGCAGGATGAGGAGACGACGGTAACGTTGGTGTTGGAAGTAACGAAAACGGCCGACGGTTCGAGCGCTTTGACGAAGAGCATCCAGGTTGTCGTGCCGGCCAAAAGCGCTGCCGAAGACGGCGAAAAGCCGACATGGCCAAGCGGAAGCCGTGTTACCGCTTCGAACGTGACGAAGAACAGTCTTACCTTAACATGGACCGCCGCTGCGGATAATGTAGGCGTAACGGCTTACAAAGCGATGTTCGGCGGTCGCGAGATCATGTTGTCGGGCGAAGTCCATTCCGTCGATATGACCGGTTTGAGCGCCGGAACTCGCTATACCTTTACGGTCGAAGCCGGAGATGCGGCTGGCAACTGGAGCAACGACGGCCCGAGCGTGACCGTATGGACGAAATCGAACGAAGGCGGTTCCGGAGGCAGCGGCTCCGGAGGCAGTACGGAAGGCGGTACGTCGGGAAGCGGCGGATCGGGAGGCGACGCTTCGAAGGATAAAGCCGAAGAGAATAAGCCGGACAACCGTGAAAGCGGAGGCGAAGGGACTGCAGATAACGGCGGAACGACCGGTTCGAACGAAGGCGAAGGTTCGTCCAACGTTGTTCTGACGGATGTATCCGCTCATTGGGCGGCGGCATCGATCGCCGAAGCGGTCAAGCGCGGCATCGTCACCGGCTACGACGACGGCACGTTCCGTCCGGACGGTCAAGTGACGCGCGCCGAATTCGCGGCGATGCTGAGCCGGGCCTTGAATCTGGAAGGCGTGGGAGAGGGCTTGACGTTCGCCGATTCCGACCGGATTCCGGCATGGGCTAAGCCTTTCGTGGCACAAGCAGTCCGCGCGGGCATCATTAAAGGCTATGATGATCATAAGTTCCGTCCGGAGCGAAATATGTCCCGCGCGGAAGTAGCCGTTATGATCGTTCGCGCGCTGGAGCTTCCGACCGATCCGAACGCGGCGCTTACTTTCGCCGATGCGGACCAGATTCCGGCATGGGCTCGCCCGCAAGTTGCGGCGGCGTATGAAGCCGGACTCATGCAAGGCAGAGGAGGCAACCGGTTCGCGCCGCAAGCGAATGCGACACGGGCCGAAGCGGTCGCTCTTATTCTAGCGATGTTGAACTATAAAGCGTAACTATTGTTAAGGGCTGCCCCGGTTCGTTCGGGGCAGCCCTCTTGCTTGGTGATGCGGCACGCAGGCTGCGTTTTCGATTCTCGGTACCGCAGCAACTGTAGAAATCCAGTAATTTTTCTTAAAACAACCATTTCTGCATCGATTATAAGTCTTCGGCCTTTTGTCGAAATCCCTTTCGTTCAGAAGTCGGCAGTTGCGAATTCCTGTAACGAGTCAATTTCATAAAACCGCTGGCGGCTGCCGACCCGTCGGGCGGGCTAAGGAAACGTGTATACACGCTAATAGCCTGTAAATCAACTGGATGCTCGGTGTAACGAAACTAAAACACGCTAATGAGGGGGAAAAGGCGGTAAAACCGCCGATTTCCAATGAATAACGATGCGTACTTTCGTTAAAATAGAAACGTCTTCATTTTGAGCCCAATAAGGATTGTCAGTTTCGTTTGCGCGCTTGCTGACCATGCGGCCAATAAAGTGTGTGAACAATGTAAAGGGAATTGGGAGTGGTTTACTAATCCACTAGAAAAAAACATTGTTGGCCAAAAATTTTGAAGGTAGACGATTTCTAATTATACGAATGGGAATTACACAGAGGAACAGGGAGAAACTTTTGATAGAAGAGCGGCTTAATAGAATGAAAAGGAGAAAACATATTCTATAGGTATGATATGATTTCTCCTTTCTTTTTACCTGCCGGCCGACGGCCGCAACAGGCCTATCTTTGCGCCGCATGCTTTTGGCGGTACGCAAACCCAAGCAGCGTAAACAGGAGAAACAACCCCCCAAGCGCCCAGAACATGCTTTGCGCGGACACGTATTGAATGCCGAGCCCGCCGAGGTTCGGTCCAATAATACTGGCGATGCTGAACAAATAAGTCGCGATGACGTTGGCGGTCGGCAGCAATTCCTTAGGCAGAATATCGGCCACATATGCCAGTCCGAGCGAATAGAAGGAGCCGAGCATTCCGCCCGCCACGGCGAACAACAAAGCGATCCCCCAGACGCTCGCGCCTGCGGCGGGGATGGCCAGGAAGGCGATTCCGCCGATAAAGCCGGCGGCCATTAATACGTTTTTGCGTTCGTAGCGGTCGCTTAGAATGCCGAGCGGCAGCTGCAGCAGCAACCCGCCGATTCCGAAGAAGGGAAGCATAAACGAAATCCAATGCGCATCAATGCCGATTTTGAGCGCATATAGCGGAAAGCTGGTGTTCATGGAAGCTTCCGTATAACCGTACAGAAACGCCGGCATGAGCGCGAACCAGGCCCAGCGAAACGCCTTGGCGTAGCGCCGCTCCGCGGTCGCGCCCGTTGCCGGTTTCTCCGCCCGGCGATTCGGCAGAAAGGTTACGACGAGCCATAAGACGATCAGGAAACAAAAGGCGATGGCCGCGAACGGCAACCATTCCCCGTACGGTTTCAAAGTCATGCCCAGCGGGCCGAGACTGAAACCAAGCCCGTACGACATGCCGTACAAAGAAATGTTGCGGCCGCGTTGATCCGCGGGACTCGACGTAATGACCCAAAGCTGCGTCGCGTAATGAAGCGCGCTGTCGCCCATGCCGACGGCAAACCGGAGCAGGAACCAAACCCAAAGATTAGGAAACAGCGGAAACAGCACAAGCGCAATCAATACGACGATTAAGCCCGAACTGAGCAATTTTTTATAGCCGAGGCGGCCCAGTAAAGGCTCCACGAACAGCATCATGGCAAATGTGCCGATATAGAGCATGCCCGCGTTAAGCCCGTTCAAATGGGACGGGATCCCCATTTCCTCCAAAATTACCGTTAATAGCGGCAGGAGCAAGCCTTGGCTTAATCCCGCCGCGACGATGGTAGCGATCAATATGGCGAATTGGAGCCGAGACGATCCTGAAGATGATGTATTCATGCTGCACCCCTTGAAAATAACTATAATTTTTCCGAAAATTTCAAAAAGAACATATAAAAAGACGCCGAATTGCCGGCGCCTTCCAACTCTTCCTTATATGCGGGTTCATTCGTCATCCTAACGGCACGAAATTGAGTACCACCATAAACACCACATAGGTTGCGATTGCCGAAAAAATGTATGTGAGTCCGGAACGTTTGCGCGATTGGAACAGGCGCAGCACGCCAATGCTTACTAATGGGCCGATGACGATAAGGAAAAATAGAATCGTAAGAAACATAGGAAGACCGATATCGCTCGTATCAACATAGGTCACGCGAAACACCTCGCTATAAATAGGTACTGGTGAAGCCATATCCTCCATTATATACAAATATTTAATATTTTACCGCATATTTTTGAATGAAAATAAGGCTAAATCTAGAATTTTTTGCGAACATGATCATGCATCTATTAATCCGTTTTTAATAGAAAGCGTTGATATAAGAAACGCAGCGCGATGACATGCACGGCAATGCCGGTGACTCCGCAAAGGGCCAATACCGGTATTGTCAAAGCCTCCGGCGTCATGCCGCTGGCCAAAAACGTTCTCGGAACCCAATAAGCCGGGACGATTCCGGCGAGCAATTGCCATGGCAAAGGAACAAAGTAGGCGATCGCAGGCAAAAAAACGATCAATCCCGCTCCTTTCGACCAGGCCAGGCCTTCCACTTTGTTCGATGCGCAGGCGGCCAACAATAAGGCGATTAACGGAGCTTCCATCGCCAGCATGGGAAGCGTCGCAAGCAAACTCGCGGTCTGCGCCGGTGCAAGGGAAGCTGCGAGCAGAAACATGCCGCAATAGAGGACGGATAATACGATCGGGAAAGAGAGACGGTACAGCAAGTAGCCCGACTTGGAAAGCGGCGTGACGGAATAATAGGCGATCAGGTTCTCGTCCCGTTCGTCCAGCATCATAAATCCGGCGAGCACTCCTAGAATAAGCGGAATAAGCAGCATCGCAAAGCTGAGGATCAGATTGTAATAAGGAGCCAGATCGAATCCGGCTTCGCGCTGCAGCAGCGCTGCCACGAACGGAATGCCGAACCGGACCGCCAATATAATAAGCATCGGAGCCAGCAAATAAAAAGCGAGCATCGGATCGCGCGCAATTTGTTTGACGTCTCCGCGAATAAGATGAAGGAACCGATTCATTTGCCGCCTCTCCTTTCGTTTCCGATTTTTAAAATGATGAACTTGCGGAATGAATGCCAAGTCCATAGAAATGCAATCGCGTTCCAGCCTGCCAGAAGCAGGAGGCCGTACGCCAATTCGCGCCAATCAAGCGGCGAGAACGCCGTACCGAGCAGCAGCAACGACGCTTTCGCGGGCAAAACGGCAAATAGCGGACTTGTCCATACATCCACGGTTTCGAAGAGCGGCAGGACGAAAACAAACGTGTACAGCGTAGACATGAAGAAGAAACCGTTCAACGTCTGGCATCTTACCGCCAGTCCCATACCGATCAAGGTAAAGAAAAAGGAAGTAAGCGCAACGCCTGTCACATACAGCAGCAGATTCGTATGAAAGCCGAAGGCGCCGACATGAACCGCATAACTTGTAACGACGGACAAGAGGGTAAGGGACAGCGTTTTCGACACGATATATTCCGCCGGACGATACGGCGTAACGAATAAATTGTCGTAGACGTTCTGCCCTTTCTCCAGCAGCACGAGACCGCCGATAAAGAAAAAGCCGAGCACGCTCGGATCGGAAAAGGTTATGAGAATGCTTGCCGTTTCCTTGTACTCCCGAGGCATGAGTCTCAGCAAAACGATATAGGCGGCGCTGATGAACAAATAAGCGTAATAGAAGCCGTGCCTGAACTGCAGTTTCATATCGTAAACGAAAGCCGACGCCAATCTCATCCCAAACTCCTCCCGGTCACTTGAATAAAAATATCTTCCAACGAAGCTTCTTGCGTATGGATCGTCTCGACCCGTTTCGTCCGCAGCATATCGAGAAAATGCGGATCCGTTCCGATTCCGTCCAGATGGAAATCGGCGCTCCGCAAGCCTTCGCCTTCCCGGTATTCGACGCGCAGCCGTTTGCTGCCGCGCTGCACTTTCAACGTCCGCGGCGAATCGATCAGACTGATTCCGCCGTCGACGATAAATGCGACGCGATCGCAAATTTCATCGGCCGCGCTCATATTATGCGTCGTGATCAGAATTGTTTTGCCCTCGGACTTTTTGGCCATGATCAAATCCTTCATCTTCCTTGCGTTGACCGGGTCGAGTCCGGATGTCGGTTCGTCGAGAAACAAAATATCCGGTTTGTTCAGCAGCGCCCGGCAAAAATTCAGCCTCATCTTCATGCCTTTGGAGAAATCGGATACTTTCGTCTTGGCAAATCGCTCCAGATCGACCATGGCGAGCAGCCGCTCGGGTTGTTCCGTCTCGCCCTTGTACAGGGAACGGAATAAATTCAAATTTTCCAATGCCGTAAAACGGTTGTAAAAATTGGGGAATTCAAAAGCGACTCCGATGTTCTCGTAATAATCGTTCGTGACCTCGCGCAATTCGCGGCCCATCACCCGAACTTGCCCCTCATACCGTTTCAGGATGCCGATCAAAATTTTTTGCGTTGTGCTTTTGCCGGCGCCCGACGGGCCGAGAAAACCGAAAATTTCCCCTTTGCCGATCGAGAAATCGAGCCCTTTCAGCGCAGGTTCCGTTTGCCCCGGATACGTATAATAAAGCCGTTCGACCTCAATCATGGCGCTTAGCCTCCTCCTTAACCAAGCCGCTGGCGACCAGTTCAATGAGCAATTCGATCGTTTCCTCGTAACGTTCTTCGCCGATTTGCCTTTTTTGCATGGCCAGAAGCACGATGGACCGGATCAGACTGACGATCGTTTCCGGATTGCGGGCCGCCATCCACCCTTGTTGCTGTCCGCGCACGATCAGCGGCACGAAGAAAGCCGAGTCGTCCGTAAACAACTCTTGCAGTTTATCTTCCGGCAGCTTGCGAAACACAGATTCCATCGCATCCTCGTCGTACATTTGGCGGATGAACGGATTTTCCTCCATCACGGCAAACGACCGCCGCAAAAATTGTTTGAACATTTCTCTCGTGATATGGTCCTGCGCGAAGAAATGCTCGATCAGCTGCGATCGAATGACGCGTTCCTCCTGCTGCAAAATTTCACAATACAGTTCCTCTTTGGAACTGTAAAACAAATAGAACGATCCTTGCGCGATTCCGACCGCTTTCGTTACGTCTTCGATGCTCGTCTTTTTTAATCCTAACACGGCGAAAAGCCGCCTTCCCTCGTCCAGCAGTTTATTGCGGATCGTTTCCTTTTCTTTTTCCGTAAATTTCGGCATAGGATCGACACCTCGTTTATTTTGAATTTATGAATAATTTATTTTTATATTCATAATATACGCCGGCATTGTCGATTTGTCCAGAGCCACATGAAGTTATGGTATAATGACGTTGACGTTCAACGAATTGAAAATCGACGAAAAGAGGAATACATATGGATATGACAACATTATTGTTGCGGCATCGCATCGTCGCCATATTCCGCGGCATTGCCGCAGAACAGGCGGATATGGCGGGGCAAGCTCTCGTAGACGGCGGCATTGCCCTAATGGAAGTGACAATGAATACGGAAGGAGCGCTGCCGATCGTTTCGCGCTGGCGCGAGCGCTTTGACGGGCGCGCCTATATCGGCGCAGGCACGGTGCTGGATGAGGACATGGCCCGGGAGGCGGTCGCCGCCGGCGCGCAATTTCTCATTTCTCCGAATTTGGACGAGGCGGTGATCGCATACGGCTTGGAACGGGGGGTCGACGTATGGCCGGGCGTAATGACGCCGACGGAAATCGTTCGCGCCTGGAAAGCGGGGGCGAAGGCGGTCAAGCTGTTCCCGATGGGGGCGCTCGGCCAATCCTACTTGCGCGAAGTTCGAGCTCCTCTGAATCATATCCCGATGATGGCGACCGGGGGAGTCGATTTGCATAATATTGCCGATTTTTTCGCGGCGGGGGCGGCCGCAGTCGGTCTCGGCAGCAAATTGGTCAACGCCGAATGGCTGGCGCGCGGCGATTACGAGCGATTGACGGACAACGCGCGGCAGTTTGTCGAGGCGGCGGGACGCGCCTAGAGGTTATTCAAAAAGTTTTTGAACACATTTTTAGCGTTCGTTCATAAAAAGTTCAAAAAAAATAATAGAAAATCCGGTAACTTTCTCCAATGCGATACGTTTTACTTTATAACGAACTATGAAAGCGTTTGCTTTCGAAGCGAGGAGAGGTTGGTTTGAACCGGAAACAGATGCGCAAAGCGATGATGAAGAAATCGATGGTAGCGGCAACGCTCACCTTTTGTTTAGTGCAGCAGGCGGTTGCCGCGGAGGCGGCCCATTCCGAGACGGTAACGGCGCAGTCCGGCCCAAGTTTTGCGGAAGTATCCGTCATGTCGGGAACCGCAACGAATTCGGGCGAAGGAAGCGCCTCCGTTTCAAGCGGGACGGCGATAAGGCAAGCGGAAGCGATCGATATCGCAGGCGGGTTGAATCCCGCGGATGCCAACATTTCCAAGGACGAAGCGGTATCGATTCTGCGCCGGCTGTTTCCGCATCTGCAAGACGCGGAAGTCGACCGGGCGGAATTCGGCGATCCGCACTCCAATCCGCCGAGCAACGAGAAAGTGTGGACCATCCAATGGTCTTATCGAAGCGGCAATTCCGGCATCGGCTTCAATAGCAGCGTCGATGCGATGACCGGCGAAGTGCTGCAAGCGAACATCGGCAATTTGCTCGAACTGAAATACGGCAATATATACGAGCCGCCGCAAATGACGCGGGAGCAGGCGCTCGAGAAAGTGAAAGCGTTTATCGCGAAAGCTTCGCCTACGATAAAGCAAGATCAGTTATCGGAAGCCAATGTTCAATATCCGGACGAGCAATCGCTGTTTGCGCCTGCGAAGTATTATTTTCGCTTCAATATACAGGTGGACGGCGTTTCCTCGGATAACGAATCCTTATCCGTGACGACGGACGGCAACGGCGAGGTAACGGATTATTACCGCAGCCGCTCCGAACTGCCCTATCCGAGCGCGAAGCCTGCAATTACGCAACAGCAGGCGGATCGGATCTTGGCGGACCGGCTTGTCATGGAACTTGCCTACGTTCCGGTTTACCGTGACGGGGCGCTTCAGTCCTACATGCTTGCATACCGCCCCGCGGCAAACGGCTATCAAATGATCGACGCGCAGACCGGCAAACCGGTCGCCGCGCCTGCGGGGGAACAATGGGAGCATGCCGAAACGATCTATAAGCGGGTGCCGAGAACGGACGCAACGTTCATTCCGAAAACGGGAGGCGTGGCGACAGGCGACGAAGCGGTCAAGCTCGTGACAGATGCGGCAAACGTTCCGGATGGAATGCAGTTGCGCCATTCATCGCTTACGTCGAGCCGGGGCGTCAAGAATGAACAAATGTGGCTGCTGACATGGGCAAACGAGGAGAATCGGGCGATGCCGTTCGGCGGCGACCGGTTCACGGCTCAAGTTGACGCGGATACCGGCCGCGTGATTCGATTCGGCACGGAACGCTTCCCGATGCCGGGAGTGAGGAGCGAAGGGGAATCGAAACAGCCTGCGGGACAAACCGTTACGCAACAACAGGCGGAGCGAACGGCGATCGAACTGGTGAACAAGCTGTATCCGAACGCCGCGGAGGCGTTGAAACTGGCGTCTTCGCCGCCCGCCTACATGAAGAACGGCGATAGCGACGATTATTTATTTTATTTCCAACGTTTCTATAACGATGTTCCGGTTGACGGCGATACCGTGACCGTTGGCATCTCCCGTTCGGGGGCGGTACGGAGCTATTCCGCGGAACGGACCGGGATGTTGGAGCATTGGGCGGAAGGGCAGAAAGCCGCCGTAACGGCGGAACAGGCGCTGCAAACGTATCGGGAGCAAGCGGTAATGGAACTGCGCTATGCCCGGTTCGGCGGATATTACGGAACGGACGGGAAGGAGCTTAAACCTTCTGTGAAGCTCGTATATGATATGAAATTCAAAGATCGGGACCGATCGTTTATTGCTTATATTGATGCGAACAACGGGAAATTGACGCAGACATGGTCGATTCCCGGCGGCGGTGCGAAGGATGCCGAACAAGCGGCCAAAGATATTGAGGGGCATCCTTCCGAGAAGGCGTTGACCAAATTGCTGCTTCACGGCATTTTGACGCCGGACGAACAAGGGCGTCTGCAACCGGATCGTTCTATTACATACGGTGAGTGGCTGGCGATCATGTCCAAAGCGGTAAATCCCTATTACCAGTCTCTCTATCCCGGTATGAATGAGGCTCCTTTCGCCGATGTTGCGCCGGAAAGTCCTTATTTTGCGGCTGTGAAATATGCGATTCAAGAGGGTTGGCTGGCCGAGGACCGCAATGCGCAATTGCGGCCTGAACAAGGGGTAACCCGGGAGATGCTGGCCGTCTCGCTGGCCAAAATCGTAAAGTACGATAAATTATCGCAGTTTCTGGCCGATGACAAGACGGTCGCGGAGTTGAAGGACGCTTCGTCGATCGAACGCAAGGGAGCGGCGGCGCTCTCCCTCAAGCTCGGATTGCTGCAACCGAAGGACGGGAAGTTCGAGCCTCAGGGAACGGTAACCCGCGCCGATGCGGCGGAGATCGTCATGCGCCTGGTCGCCTTGCAAGGGAAGATCGATACGGCGATCGGCAGATAAACGGAAAAAGGCTGTACCGCGCATGGTCAATGCTGATGCGGTGCAGCCTTTGTTAACTTGTTTAGTGGAAGCTCGTCGTCATGCGTTTAGCGGTAAAATCTGGAGCAAATAGGTTCTCATCGCGTAAATCGCGAAAGGTAACGGTATTTTCCGGAGCTAATCTCGAGCATTTCGGCGAAAATGTCGATTTCGGAGAAATTAGCGGTAGATTTTCCATGTAATGTGGCTGAAGAGGGGCAGTCGGGAATATTAGCGCCGGTTTTTGGAGCTAACTCCCAAAGAGGCCTCCCTATGCATGCTCCGTATGTATGCGACACAGGAAACCTGTAAAAACGGCGATATGCGAGAAAATGCGGCTCGTTCTCTTCCGGAGGCGGGCTGTATTTTTTTGCTTAGGACGAGTTCTCCTGTCAAGCACTTTGGAGCATGTAAAAATTTTCGGAAGCATGTAAAGATCTTCTGTATTTTGCCGCGCCGGAACTCATTATGATGAAGTTGGTTAGGCAGGATTGATGGAACGACCGGCAAACGGAAGCTACTGGGGGTTAATCGGAAAGAAGTTTCTTAAAAAGGAGGGGAGAAATAGAAATTCAATCGGAACCGTTTTCATCCTGATGGAACGGTTCGCAGACATGCGTCTAAGAAGAATCTGACAATAAACCGGTAATGGAGGTCTTATTCATGCTTAAAAATGCGTTTCAAAAATGGACGTCCGCTGTCTTATTCATTTGTGTGATGATAACGACGATCATTCCAACCGCGGCGGCGTACGGGGCGGAGGAAGGCGGCGGCGCCGGCTCGCTTGCGCTTGAAATCGCGCAAAGCCAAGTCAATGGCGAATACGCGCTGAATCTGTCGGAGGTCGGCAATGTAGATTGGCTTCATCTTAAAGGGGATGGCGCAGGGAATGTCATTCAGATCAAAAAAGCGGGCTCCAACTCCGTTACATTTAGCGTATATGGAGAAACAGCGGTGGAGGGGAAACCGAACCGGGGCAGCGACGCCAACTATATATCGTACTCATGGAGCGACGGTATGCCGGGATATGAAACAGGCGTTAAAGACACAGGATTCGGCGTGTTCTTTCCCGAGCGGAGCAGGGATGCCGGACCATATGAAAATGTGGGCTGGGATTTTACAGTAGCGCCGCAGCCGCAGGATACGACGATCGTATTCGGCTTGGGAATGTGGAACGCCAAGATTGATCTGAACTTCTATGCGGAGGATTCTCTTGTAGAAACGAAGCAAATTAGCGCCGGCGGCACTTCGCAAGTATACCAGTACCAATTGAAAGTGCCTGCCCATGTAAGCGTCAAAGTGGAGGGCCGGCAGACGGAAACCATCGCGAAATACGGCAACATCACGTTCTCCGGGCTTGCGGTCGGCATCGGGGAAGTTGTGGACAAACTGCCATTGCGGAACGAATATAATGCGGTGAAAGATATGGTTCAACGTCTCTATACGGACGAATCGTGGCAAGCGTTCGTCGCCGCAAGAGAACAAGCCAAGACGATATTGGAAAAAGCGGATGCAACGCAAATCGAAGCGGACAATGCTCTCCATGATCTGAAGCAGGCCAAAGCCGCGCTCGTTAAAAGAGAAACGAATATTATGGTCGATTATACGGGCTCATGGAAAGGCAATTACGCTTTCGGCAACGTGGAAGATCAACGGGACCGATATCAGACGTTCACACCGAAAGAAAGCTTTGAGATGGAATACGTTCAAGTTCGCGTGATGCCGGAATACGGCGCGAACGATCTCATCGTAGCTCTCTACGCCGTCAATGATGGCGGAATTCCTGAGGGCTCGCCGCTTGCGCAAGCCGTCGTGGACAGCGCCGCGGTTGCAAGCGATGGGTTGACAACGGCGAAATTGAGTTACTCTCTCGAACAAAATCAACGTTATGCCATCATCCTTTCGCAAACGAATCCGGTAAACGGCAAATATCAATGGGTCGTAACGAACAAAACGGAAGACTCGGAGAACGAATACTTTGGCAAGACGGTATTTGCAAACGGGTCGGCGCGGTTTGTTCCGGAAGCGAGCCTGGGCACCGGAATATTGCGGATCGTCAAAAAATCGAACCTGGATAAAAGCTCGTTGGAAGCGTTAATAGAGGAACTATCCCGCTATAACCGAAAATTTTACACAGCACAGTCCTGGTCGGCACTGGAGACCGAGCTGGCCCGCGCCAAAGAGGTGCTGCACGATTTTGACGCCGAACAGACAGAGATTGACGCAGCCTTCTCCGCCTTGCAGGCCGCATTCGATAACTTGTCGGTAAGCGGCGGCTTGGACGGTTTTGCCGAACAAATCGCCGCCATCGAAGGAGCCGTTGTGAAAGGCTATACCGAGGAGTCTGTGTATACTTTGAAACTTGCCGTCGAAGCGGCGAAATCTCTGGGGACCGATGCCTCCGAACAAGAGAAATTGCAAGCCTACTCGAACGTATTGAATACGCTGGACCGTTTGCAGGTGTCCGGCAAATATCAATATGAAACGAACAGGAAAATGACGGCTGCGTTCGGATTTGAGGGAGATAAGAACGCGTCGCTCGCTTTCCTGGACGGCTCGTACCAAATCGGGGGAGCACGGCCGGAGCAGCACGGGCCTGTCGCGCCTATGCAAATGGTTACCTTCGGCGTGACGGATACCGACCATATTTCATGGTATAAAGCGGAAGGCTATCTGCCGGTATTCGTCAGCGAATATACGAAGGACGACGTGAAGTACAAGATTGAGAGCTTCGGCAACAAACACACGGTCGAGGGCAAGGATTATGTCATCGATTATTCCAGAGTAACGGCAACGAATCTGTCGGGCGAGAAAAGATTGTTGCCGGTCGTTTCCGGCAATTTGATCCCTTTGAACGAACATGCGAACCGCACCTTTGTCATGGAAGCCGGGGAAACCGTGGTACGCGACTATGCGATCGAAGCGGATAAATACGAATACTTTGACGAAGGCGTAACGAAGTTTACTTCGCTAACTTCGGATCAAGTGGCGAGTCAAGGCTCATTCGACGATAACTACCAATCCATGAAGACGTATTGGGTAAATAGGCTGTCCGCATTGGTAAGCATCGATCTGCCCAACAAAGAACTTGTCAATGCGTTTAAAGCGGGCTATATCGATATGATGATTATTAAGGACGGCACCTATCTGCATGTCGGCGAGAACGGATATGCGAGATTATACTCCCACGATACGCTGGGGATTTTGGTGCAGCTGCTTCAAAGCGGAGATTTCCAATACGCGAAACAGTATCTGGAGAGCATCCCTTTGACCGGAGGAATCAATATCGAGACCGGCGAGATCGACGGCAACCTGTATTGGGACGCCAACTGGAAACTGGCTTGGGCCTATGCCGTTTATGTAAGCAAGACGGGCGATATCGGCATTTTTGACGAGCAAATGACTGCCGATGACGGGTCGAGAGGAACGATATTCGAGAAAAGAGTCAAATATGCGGCGCGGAGCATAGCGGACGATCGCAAGGAGAATGCCGACGGAATTATGAAGCAAACCTATGCCATCGACGATAAAGGTTATTGGACGATTGACAATCACTCCGCACTTATGGGATTAACGGCTTATGAGTACATCGGCCGCGAATTGTACAAAGCGACGAACGACGAGCGGTATATGCTGGAAGCGCAATGGGCCAAGGCCGAGTATAATGATTTATTGGAAAAATTCACAGCCAGATTGCAGAAAACGATCGATGACAAGAAGCTGGATTACATCCCGATCTCCGTCGTGCAAAGCAATGACGAGAACCGAACCAAAGATTCGAGAGACGCGAACTGGGCATCGATGTTCCTGTTCGGCAGATGGACATGGGACGGCTACTTGTACGGAGCGGAACAGCCCGAAGACAATATCAACATTTCGATGCTGGATCAAACGTATACGTACGGCATCAACAGACGAATCAACGAGGGAACGACCGATTCCCCTTACAATTTCGGCGGATACCCGCACGGTTTCTATTCTAGCGCGTACAACGCGGGTTACGGCAGCGCGGCATTGCGCGGGGAACAGTACAGAGATATGGGCATTAAAGCGTACGAATTTATGCTTGAGCGCTCCATGAGCGGACCGTTCAGTTGGTGGGAAGGGATTGATTATCCGAAACAGAAGACTCCATGGGCCAAAACGAACGATCGTCTGAGCGTGCATAATACGCCGGGCGGCGGCGGGTCGGCGCAGCATATGTGGGGACAGTCGGTTAACTCCAAAGTATTGATCGATGCGCTGATCGCCGAACGGATTTACAACCAAAACCGGAACTACGATATTATCGTGGGCCGCGGCATCCCGAAGGAATGGGTGGAGAACGCCGCGGACAATGCGAACGTCGTTGCGGAAGTGAACAACTATCCGGCGTTCCAGGGCGGCAGAGTCGGCTATAAAATCGTAAAAGACGGAAACAAACTTATTGTGACGTTCCATAGCGACTTGAACGGAGCCAAGGTAGGTTCCGAGGCGGAACGGCAATTCAGCATCCAATTGCCGAGCATGGTGAACAATATCGCCGCCGCATCGGCGGGAACCGTCGACGGTGCGAAAGGAATCGTCTCCGTGCCGATCGATACGCCCAAAGTAACGATCACGTTGGGCGACTCGGCGCAACCTGGCGATAAGCAGGAGCTTCAACTCGCATACGATCAGGTGAAAGATTTAGAGCAAGGTACGTATACGGACTCGTCCTGGACGGAATTCGTCGGGGCAAGAGCGAATGCGAAGGCCGTCTTGGACAAAGACGGGGCAACTGCGGCGGAAATCGAAGCGGCTTTGGCGGCTTTGCGCGAAGCGATCGACCGTCTTGAACAGTCGGCGAAACCGGTGTGGCCGCAGGGCAGCAAAGTAACGTACTCGAACGTCGGTACAAGCGGCTTGACGTTGCACTGGACCCCGGCAGCGGACGCGAAGGGGATCGCTCAATACAGCATCGTATGGGGCGAGCGGAATCTGACCGTAAAAGGCGATGTCCATACCGTTCGGATTACGGGATTAACAGCGGGTACGCAATATACCTTCAAGGTCGAAGCGCTGAACGAAGACGGCCTTTGGAGCGACAACGGACCGAGCGTTACCGTGAAAACCAATTCGAGCGGCGGGGGCGGCAATTCCGGCGGAGGCCAAACGGGAGGCTTGGATCAAGGTTCGTCCGGCAACTCGGGAGAGAAGCCTGGCGATACGAAGGAAGAAGGCGACAACGGTTCCGAAGAAGGTCAAGATCCCGGCAAGGACGGCGGAACGCCGCATCAGCCGGGGGATAAACCCGCTCCCGGCGAGAAGCTGAAGGATATCGCCGGACACTGGGCTGCCGAAGCGATCCGCAAGGCGGCGGAACTCGGCATCGTAACAGGCTATGAGGACGGCACGTTCCGGCCGAACCATCATGTAACCCGCGGCGAATTTACGGCGATGCTGGGACGCGCCTTGAAGTGGCGAGGCGATCACGCCGTCGTTGCCTTCGCCGACAAGGAGCGCATTCCGGCATGGGCGCAAGCGTTCGTAGCGGAAGCGGTCGGCGCCGGCGTCGTCAAGGGTTACGAAGACAATACGTTCCGTCCGGACAAAACGATCAATCGTACGGAACTTGCCGTAATGATCGCCCGGGCGGCGGGACTCGCAACCGATCCGAAGGCGGAGTTGTCCTTTGCCGACGCGGATCGAATCCCGGCTTGGGCCCGGCCGTATATCGCAGCCGCCGTCGACGCGGGACTTGTGAAAGGCAGAGGCAACAATCTTTTTGTACCGAACGACAACGCATCGCGTGCGGAAGCGGTCACGCTAATCTTGTCTTTGCTGGAATATAAATGATAACGAATAGGTCTGCGCCTCGCCGCTTCCATAGGAAGACGGCAGGCCGCAGGCCTTTTTTACTAAGCTCGATACCGAATGTAAAAATATTCGGTGCCATGTAAATATCTTCTGTTTTGCCGCGGCGTTGCGGCCCGTATCATGAAAGTACGCCGCCCGGCTTGCCGGGCAAGCGAATTTGCAAGAGGGGAAATGGACGGAGGTATGCGACCATAATGGCATCTTACACGGAAACGAATCGAAATCAAGCCGGCAGGCCGGCCAAACGGGGATGGAGGGGACTCGCCTCTTCGCCGACATTCGTAGGGTATTTATTCGTCGCGCCGATTCTCATTCTGATGGGAATTTGGTTTTATTATCCTTTGCTGCGCTCGTTTATTTACAGTTTTCAGGATATCAGCTTTCTGAATCCCGACGCGGCGCAATTTATCGGCTTGAGCAATTATGCGGAGATGCTGAAGGACGACGATTTCTGGGGAGCGCTCCAAAACTCGGTCATTTTAACGGCGGTGGCCGTGCCGCTGCAAACGGTCATATCGCTTCTGATCGCCGTTAACTTGAACAAGATCGCCCGGCTCAAGACGGTGTTCCGCACGCTTTACTATTTGCCGTACATCACGTCCACGGTCGCGGTGACGACCGTCTTCATGTATTTGTTCATGCAGCGGGACGGCATCGCCACAAAGTTCTTCACTTTGTTCGGCATGGAGGACGTATCGTGGTACGCCAGCACCAAATATGCGCTGCCGTTTCTGATCGTGCTGACGGTATGGACGTATGTCGGCTTTTACGTCGTCGTCTATTTGGCGGGATTGCAGACGATCCCCGGCGACGTATACGAAGCCGGCACGGTGGATGGGGCCAACGCCTGGCAGCGGCTTTGGTACATTACGGTGCCGATGCTGAAACCGACGACGTTCCTCGTGCTCACCTCGGGCATGATTTACGCGATGCAGTTGTTCGATCAGCCGTACGCTTTGGCGCGCAACGGGTCGCTGGGCAGTCCGGCGGGCGCGACGAGCACGATCGTCATTTATTTTTACAGCCAGGCGTTCAACTTTAACCGCGCCGGTTACGGAAGCGCCGCCGCTTTTATCATTTTTGCGCTGATCGTTATTTTCACCATCGTTCAAAAACGTTTCGTAAAGGAGGACGTATAGCTTATGACAAACTGGAAAATTACGTGGCTGCGTTACGTTCTTCTGCTGGCATGTTCCGTCTTTTTCATCGTTCCGTTCGGTTATGCCGTATATACGTCGTTTCTGGGCAAAGCGGATATCGATAAAATCGTGCCGATTACGAGAATGACGCTTGAAAACTACCGGGACGTGCTGCTGAACTCGGACATATCGATTTGGTATCTGAATTCCGTTATCGTGACGCTCGGCATTTTGGCGGGCAATATGTTAATCAATACGATGGCGGCCTACTCTTTATCGAGATTGCAGTACCGCGGCCGCAATGTCATTTTCTTCATCATCATCGGGATGATGATGGTTCCGTACCAAGTGACGATCATACCGATTTATTCGATGATCGTGAAGCTGGGCTGGCTGAACAGCTATCAAGGCTTGATCGTGCCGTTCCTGTTCCAAGGCTTTCTCGTTTTCTTGATGCGGCAATTTTTCATCACCATTCCGAAGGAATTGGAGGAGGCGGCGGAGGTCGACGGACTGACGAAGATCGGCACCTTCTTCCGCATCATTCTTCCGCTGTCCAAAGGCGCGCTCGGCACGCAAATCATTTTCAGCTTTACGGGCACGTGGAATTCGTTCGTCTGGCCGGTGACGCTGGTGAACGACAGCCGCTGGTACGTGCTGACGGTTGGGTTGAATACGCTCAAGAACCGGTATTTCGAATGGCCGAACGTCACGATGACCGGGGTCATCTTGTTGACGCTGCCGATTATTATCGTCTTCCTGATTTTCCAGCGCCACTTGGTGCAGGGCATCGCTACGACGGGGCTGAAGGGTTGACGACTGCAAGCGGCAGAAGGCATAAGCAAAAAGAAAAAAGCAAGCGTTAAACGACAGAAGAGCCATCGCCATATAACAAAGATGAGAGGGAGAGATTGGTTTGTTAACCTATGACGCCGGCCAAGGCGAACGGAAAAACTGGATTGTGGCGGAAATGCGGTTCGACGTCCGCCATTTGGCGAAATATGAGACGATCATGTGCCTGGGCAACGGTTATATGGGCGTACGGTCGTGCACGGAAGAGCGTTATGCGGGCGAGACCCGGAATTGCTTCGTCGCCGGAACGTTCAACAAGTTCGACGAGCGCGAAGTGACGGAACTGCCGAATTGCGCCGATATGACGGAACTGGATATTACCATCAACGGGGAAACGTTTCATCTGGAGAAAGGGAGGATCCATCGTTATATACGCCAATTGAATCTGCGAACGGGCGAGCTGACGCGCAGCCTCGTATGGGAAAATAACGAGGGCGAGGCGTTCGAATTCGTATTCCGCCGGTTTGTTTCCTTGCGGAATCTACACTTGTTTGGCATGAGGGCGGAGATCGTCCCTCTGACCGGCGAGGCGGAAATTGCGATCCGTTCCGGCATCAATGGGCAGGTGACCAATTCCGGGGCGCAGCATTTTCACGAAGGAGACAAGCGGATATTCGACAAGAAGCTGCTGCAGATGACGGCGACGACGACCGAGTCAAACATCGATTTCGCTTTCACTTGCACGCATCGCCACCGGATCGGAGAACGAGACATGGAACCCGAACCGCGCCTGTCCATCGGGCGGAGAAAGGTCGCGGTGGAATACCGCTATAAGCTTGCGGTCGGCGAGAAGATTACGCTGGAGAAAATAGGCGGCATTTACACGAGCTTGGACCGGGAGTTTGCGGCGTGTGGCGCTGCTGAATTGCGCGAGCGCGCTTTGATAGATTTGCAAACGGAAGCGGCGAAAGGCTACGAACAGCTGCTCCTGGAAAGCGCGGAGGAATGGTCGCGCAAATGGGAGAAGGCCGATATCCGGATCGAAAGCGCGCATGATTTCGACCAGTTGGCCGTACGCTTTGCCCAATATCATCTCGTTCTTATGACGCCGGCGCATGATAACCGGTTCGGCGTCGGGGCGAAAGGATTGTCGGGCGAAGGGTATAAAGGCCATTCGTTCTGGGATACGGAAATTTTCATTATGCCGTATTTCCTGTTTACCGAACCGGAGACGGCGCGCAAGCTGCTGGAATACCGGTACAACACGCTGGCGGGAGCGCGGCGCAAAGCGCAGGCCAACGGCTTCCGCGGCGCGATGTACCCGTGGGAGTCGGCGTTGACCGGGGACGAAGCGACGCCGGATTGGGGTCCTGTCGATGTCGTTACCGGCACGCCGACCCGAATCTGGACCGGGGCGATCGAGCAGCATATTACGAGCGATGTCGCTTACGGCGTCTGGCAATATTACCGGACGACCGGAGACGAGCGGTTTATGGAACGATGCGGTTACGAAATCGTGATGGAAACGGCGACGTTCTGGGCGAGCCGCCTGGAATGGGACGAAGCCGCAGGCCGATACCATATCAACGATGTGATCGGCCCGGACGAATATAAGGAACATGTCGACAATAACGCCTTTACGAATTATATGGCGCATTGGAACATCCGGACGGCGATCGCGTGCCACGACAAGCTTAGGCAGGAACGGCCCGAGCTATGGTCGCGGTTAAACGAGGCGCTCCATCTCGAAGAGGCTTGCCGCGAATGGAAGGCCAAGGCGGATTTGATCTACTTGCCGCAGCCGCGCGCCGAAGATCTGATCATTCCGCAGGACGACACGTATTTGCACAAAAAAATAATCAATCTGACGAAGTACCGCAATCAGCGGGAAGTCGGCCTCATTTTCGAGGATTACAACATGGACCAAGTAAGCGATATGCAAGTGTCCAAGCAGGCGGATATTATGGTGCTGTTCTATTTGCTGGAGCATCTGTTTCCGCGGGAAGTGAAGCGGGCCAACTGGAACTATTACGAGCCGAAGACGCTGCACGATTCCTCGCTGAGCATGTCGACGCATTGCGTATTGGCTTGCGACATGGACGATACGGCGCTCGCTTACCGCATGTTCGAGCAAGCGGCCCGCATCGACTTGGGGCCGAACATGAAATCGTCCGATCAAGGCATGCATACCGCTTCGATCGGCGGCATCTGGAAATCGGCCGTGTTCGGATTCGGCGGCGTGCGCTCGCTGGACGGCAAACTGCGCATCGATCCGCGCCTGCCGAAAGAGTGGGAGTCGTTAGCCTTTCCGCTATATTGGCAAGGGGACCGTTTGCAAGTGCGTATCGTTCAGGGACGCCTGGAAATCGTCAAGGAGACAGGCGTTCGTCCGTACGTGGAGTTCACGGTGCACGGCAAGCCTTACACGCTGAAGGACCGGCTTGAGATAGCGCTTGGGCAAGGGGAGGTTTGAGTTGAGCATGGACGTTAAAGCGTTTATTTTCGATCTGGACGGCGTGATTACCGATACGGCCGAACACCACTACCAGGCATGGGGGCTTCTGGCGCGGGAACTCGGCATTCCGTTCGACCGCACGTTCAACGAACGTCTGAAAGGAATCGACAGGATGCAGTCGCTGGAGCTCATTCTGGAGCGCGGCGGGATGCGGGACCGCCTCTCCCGGTCCGAGAAAGAAGCGATGGCGGGACGCAAGAACGATCATTATACGCAATTGATCGAAGGCATTACCCCGGACCATCTGCTGCCCGGCATCGCGGAACTGCTGCGCGACGTGCGCGAAGCGGGGATGAGAATCGGACTTGCATCCGCCAGCCGCAACGCCGGAACGATTCTAGCGAAGCTGCAAATCGGGCATTATTTCGACACGGTCGTCGACCCTGCCCTGCTGGCGAAGGGCAAGCCCGATCCGGAAATATTCCTCAAAGCGGCGGCCGACCTGAAGGCAACGCCGGCATGCTGCGTCGGCGTGGAAGATGCGGAGGCGGGCATTCGGGCGATCCGCGGCGCAGGCATGTTCGCCGTCGGCGTCGGCACGCCCGAAGCGATGAAGGAAGCGGATCTGATCGTTACCGGTACCGCGGAACTGAATTTCGAGAAAATTGTCGAATTATATCGGATTAAGTCTAAAGTTTGATCAAAAGCGGGGGAAACCTGTGCTATCATTGGTTGAGGAAACACTTTCCTTAGCCAATGATCTTTTCTATTAAGGCTATCGAATGGGGGATCGGGCGCGTTGCGGCGAATAACAATGAAGGATCGCAGCATCAATCAAAAATTGTTTTTGACTTATGTTCTTCTCATTATCGTGCCTCTGATCTTTATCAGCCTCATATCGTACTATTATTCCATTTCTTTTCTGGAAGGACGGATCGTGAATTCCTTTACGGAACTGAATCGGCAAATGATTACGAATACGGACGCCTTCCTGCAAAACATGCTGCGAACGTCCGGCGCGCCGTTTTACGATCAGGAACTGCTCGCGATTTTGGCCAAGGATTACGACAGTTACGAATATCCGGTCTATGAAAAAGCGAAAGACTATAAGTTCGTGAACGATTCGTTTTTTCGCAATATTTTGCTGTTTAACGACGATATCGATTCGCTGGTCATTTATCCCAACAATAACGACGTAGCTTACCGCAAAGGATATCAGGTCATTTACAATTACGAATACAAGCCGGACGAAGAGGAATGGTTTCGATACATTGTAAGCAAAGAAGGCGCTCCCGTTGTCGTCGGGCTTCACCCGGAGAAGCAAGTGAGTTCGTCGGAGCGATACGTCCTGACGGTCGGCCGGGTCATCGTCGACCCGACGACAAACCGGAAGTTGGGCGTGTTTCTCATTCATATTCGCGAGAATGCGCTGCAAAAACTGTACCAAGGCTTGAAGTCCGGTCCGGAAGCGGAACAAATCATTGTAGACGAGAACGGAGCGATTCTGTTCAGCACGCATACGGGAGAAGTGGACGAACAATTTCAGGCCGCATTGAGCCGGTACCCTTCCGGCACCTTCAACCCGGCAAGCCTGGAGGGGAGCGAGAAGTATTATATCGTTCATAATGCTTCCCAAGTCAGCGGTTGGCAATTTTATACGGTCATCCATAAAGACAAGCTGTTTCACGAAGTATACTCGATCCGCAATTTTATCGCCATGATCGTAGTGATTTTAATCGTCGTTGCGTTCATAGTTGCTTATCTGGTCTCCCGCAGCATTTCCAATCCGATCATGAAATTGAGCCGGATGATGAAAAAGGTGGAGCAGGGGAACTTCAACGTGACCGTCGACGTGAAGAGCGGGGACGAAGTCGGGCGTCTTAGCCGTTCCTTCAATGCGATGACAAGCGAGATCAAGAGCTTGATCGGGCGCATCAAGGAGGAAGAAGGGCGGAAACGGAGCGCCGAATTGAACGCGCTGCAGACGCAGATCAATCCCCATTTCATTTACAATACCTTGTCGGTCGTAAAATGGATGGCGCAAGCGCAGATGGCGGACAACATTACGGAAACGCTGGATTCGTTCATTCGGCTGCTGACGTTCTCGACGCAGAATACGCAGCAATTCGTCTCGATCGAAGAAGAAATTTCGTTTATTAAAAATTACGTCTCTCTGCTGCAATTGCGTTATTTTAATACGTTCGAGGCGGAGTATGATATTGCGGAAGAGGTATTGAACTATCGCACGCTCAAATTTATCGTTCAACCGTTCGTGGAAAATGCGGTATTCCACGGCTTCGCCGCCGGAAATCCCGTCAAATACCGACTTATCGTCTCCGTGCGGCAGAAGGGCGGCGCGGTCGAGTTCACGATCCGCGATAACGGCGCCGGCATGAGCGAAGCGCAAATCCGGCGATTATCGAAGGAAAGCGGCAAGGGCAAGAAAGGCATGAATTCGATCGGCGTTCGCAATGTGACGGAGCGCATCGGGCTTCATTTCGGCCCGGCGTTCGGCGTGAACATCGACAGTTCGCCCGGCGAAGGCACGGTCGTTGCGATACGCATTCCCGTTCTGGCGCACGCCGATTCCCCGCGGGAGAAGGAGGGTTAACGAGATGAAAACGTTGATTGTCGACGACGAAGCTTTCGTCAGAATGAGTTTGAAAACGTCCATCGATTGGGAGGGCCATGCGTTTGAACTGGCGGGAGAAGCCTCCAACGGCGAAGATGCGCTCGCGAAAATTGCCGAATTGCAGCCCGATATCGTATTTCTGGATATTAAAATGCCGATTATGGACGGTCTCGAAGTGATGAAGCGGCTGCGCGAAGGGAAGGAAATGCCCAAAATCGTCATCTTGAGCAGCTTCAACGAATTCGATTATGTCCGGGAAGCGATGCGGCTTGGAGCCTTCGATTATATCCATAAGCCGAGCCAGAGCGCCGCATGCCTTCTCGAAACGATGCTGCGGGCGCGCGAGGCGATCTTGCGCGAGCGGAAACGGACGCATGAAATGGAAAGTTTAAAGCATAACGTCGAACGGATCAAGCCGAACATGAAAGCTTTGTTTTTTAAGGAATGGGCGGCCGGCGCCGTGCGGCATGCGTGGGAAGTGGAAGAAAAGACACGGCTGTACGACATTGGCCTTAAGCAGCCGAATGTGTGCTGTATGGCGATGACGGTCGATCAATTTGCGAAAGTAAAGAAAAGATATAAAAAAAACATGGAGTATTTGCTCGGTTTTTCGATACAGAACATATTGAACGAAATATTCCGCAAATACGAGGAGATCGAATTTTATCAAGCCGACGACAAGCGGTTCGTTATTTTGAAATCGTATTCCAAGCTGCGAAGCTCGCAAGAGATATACGGCGAGCAATGGGAATTAATCAAATCCGTTCAAACCGCATTGAAGCAATTCTTGAACGTTACCGTCAGTTTCGGCGTCAGCGCTCCGCATGGCAGCCTGCTCGATATTCCGGCCGCCTGCAAGGAAAGTTCCCAAGCAGCCGCCGCCAATTTTTACGAAGGAGCAGCCGGCGTTTCGTTTTTCCAAAACCTTGCAACCGAGGCGGTTAACGACGCTCCTACGCAGATTGAAACCGATATGGTCCGGCTGATGAAGCAGGATATCGCAGAGGAGCGCTGGGACGGCTTGCGCGCGTCGCTTGAACGGTTGCATCAACGGATTCGCGAGAAACGGGAGCTTTCGCGCACGGACACGATCCGTACGGCGATCCATCTTCACTATAGCTTGCATGAAGTTTATACGACCGGGGCGGTTTCCGAATCGCCCGAATTTCCCGAAATCGAACAATTTACGGAAGCAGATACGTTACGGCAAATTTTCGATCTGCTGCAGCGGGAAGCCGAGCTTGTGCAAAACCGCAAATGCGCTGCCGCCCAATCCGGAAATTATAAGGTGCGGATGGTGCTCGAATATATTCACCGGCATTATAACGAAGAGTTGACGTTGGAAGAGCTGTCGCACTATGTCGATCTGAACAGTTCGTATCTAAGCCGGTTATTTAAAGAGCAGACAGGAATGATGCTGATCCAGTACATTAATCAGTACCGGGTGAACAAATCGCTTGAATTGCTCAGAAACAGCACGCTCAAAACGTATGAAATCGCCGAGAAGGTCGGGTTTACAAGCACGGACAATTTTTATATCGCTTTCAAAAAAATATACGGCCATCCTCCGAACGAATTCCGCAAACATACCCTATAGCCGACGTAAAAATATTCGGCGCGAAGTAAAGATCTTCTGTTTTTCGGGGGAGCGATCCTCTTTATGATGAAAGTACGCCGAACATTCGTCGGCGAATACTCGAACAAAAAGGGGAAAAGGCAGATGAAAAAAGCGTTAACTCTTCTGCTCTGCTGTATGCTGCTGATCGGGCTTACGGCAGCATGCGGATCGAAATCGGACGGCGGCGGAAACGGCTCGCAAACGGGCCAACCGTCGGGCGAGGCGCAGGAACCGGCAAAAGAACCGGAGCAGCCGGCAGAATCGGCTGAAGTGACGATGGCGTATTGGGCGAACGCAGCCGAGCAGAAAAATTTTGAATTCATGGTGAAGGGCATCGAGCAAAAATATCCCGGCCTCAAGGTGAAGCTGCAGCAATATCCGACGAGCGACGAATTCTGGAAAGCGGTGCCTGCAGCGATTGCCGCGGGCGTAGGTCCGGATATTATCGCTATGTCCGATGAAGGAAACTATGAATATATCGCCAAAGGCGTATTGGAACCGCTCGACGAATTGATCGATAAAGTCGGTTTCGACAAAAGCCGGATCTCGGCATCCCTATACAAAGGCTGGACGGACAACGGCAAACTTTACGGCATTCCGTACGATTCGTCCACTTCCATGATGTCGATCAACAAAGATCTGTTCGATAAATCGGGCATTTCCAAATACCCGGAAACGATGGACGAAGTGGTGGAATTGGCGAAAGCGATGACGAATGACGGCATGAAGGGAATCGTCGGCAGCATCGATCCGTTCCACATTACGCAATACGTTCATGCGTTTGGCGGGGACTGGAACTTCGGCAAAACGATCAACTCCCCGGAAAATATTCAAGGCGTACAGTTCTTCGTCGACCTGTTCCTGAAGCATAATGTCGCGATCGCGCCGATCGAAGTCGGGGCGCCGTGGGACGGGGAAGTGTTCGCGAAGGAGAAGGGCGCAATGTCCACAAGCGGTCCTTGGTATGTCGGTTATTTGAAAGAAGCCAATCCCGAGTTGAAATTGATCGCGCTGCCGATGCCGAAAGGAACGGTTGACGCCCAAAGCGCCTATTCGCACGGATTGTCCGTTTTGCAAAGCAGCAAAAACAAAGAAGCGGCGATGAAAGTCATCGACTACGCGCTGCGCGACGAAGCGCAACTCAGCGCGATCGAAACGGTAGGGTATTCGCCGGCGGTATCCTCGCTGTTGCCGAAATATTTGGAGCAATATCCGGATTTGAAGCCGGTATTCGACAATATGGAGAAAGCGGGCATGCCGTTCGCTTATCCGGAGCAAACGAAAAGCTTCAACGCCGATTTGGTGAAGGGCGTGGAAGAAATTATTTTCAAAGGCGGCAAGAAAAGCGTGGAAGAATTGCTGAATGAGCTGCAGGAAAAATACGGTCAAAACTAACGGTAAACAGCTGTCTCTCCCAGGGAGGAACGTCCCGGGGAGACAGCTGTTTTTTGTTCCGGCGAACGATTTCGACGGCGCTAAAGTACGGGCAATCGGACTGGCTCACGGGCGGATGCGGATTGCTTGGAGCGGCTGCTGCATCTTGTTAGCGGGAAAAAATACCTTTCATTAGTTGAGTTGATCGAGATCTTTTCAATTATCGGCATTTTCCGGAGCTAATTTCGTGCAGTTCGGCGAAAATGTCCATTTCGGAGAAATTAGCGGTAGATTTTCCATGTAATCAGGTTGAGGAGAAGGTATCGGCAATATTAGCGCCGGTTTTTGAAACTAACCATCCGTCGAGAGCGCTGTCCCTCCTCTGCCGTCCCCCGCTATGCGAATCCGTACCTCGCCTCTACTTATTGTAGGGCAAGACTCCGGAATTAGGGGGGCTAGCCGATCTACAGTCTACATTGCAGAATTTATAGCATGACAGGACTAGAACGGGCCGTCTTGCCATTTTATCGACGTCTATGCTGTATAAAATGCAACGTAGCGGCCCATTCCGCACGATTTATGATGCCTATGTTGCAGTATATACAACATGACAGGGTCAGAACGGGTGATCTCGCTATATATTCGGCGTTTATGCTGCATAAAATGCAACATAGCGATCTAACCCGCCTTTGAACCCCACGACAAGTTGTATTGTATACAACTTGCGCAGCCCCGATGTAGAAACTGACCTGGTGCAGCTCCAGAACGGGTAGATGACTCCGTTCAGCCCCGGCACAGGAAAAAATGCTCTGTTGCGCAGCCAGACGACTGTACATCTTGCCTTAGCGCAAACAGGCGTTTTCCTTCAACAATTCCGCCTGCAGTTCCGCTACGTCCACATCGGCGGCCCGGACGGACCGCTTATGGGCAAGAGCCGCCGCCGTGCCCGCGGCCTGGCCTGTCGCCATGCAGCTCGGCGTCAGGCGGGTCGTCGCCAGCGCTTCGTGGGTGGTGGAAATGCAGCGGCCCGCTGCCAGCAGGTTGTCGATTTCTTTGGCCACGAGACAGCGGTATGGAATATCGTACGCGCCGTCGCCGCCGATCCATGCCGCCTTCACGCCTTTGCCCGTCGGATCGTGAATGTCGACCGGATACCCGCTGCGGGCAATGACATCGTCGAATTTCCGGCCTTCCACGACATCCTCGATCGTCAAATGGTACAAGCCGTCGATCCGGCGGCTCTCGCGCACCCCGATCTGGGTCCCGACAGAAGAGATCGACGCCCGTTCGAATCCGGGCAGCTTCTTCTGCATAAATTCGGCCATCATCAATACTTGCCTGCGGCCTTCTTCCTCCGCTTGGGTCAAGTCAAGCACGTTCGTCGCGTCCAAGCCTTGCACCCGGGTGCAGTTGACCAGCACTTCGTCGTCGGCCGGTCCGGTGAAGAACAGCACCTGATCGCGGTTGATCGGCAAGTTCGCTTCTTTCCATTGCGAGTAAAATCCTTGCACGCCGGTAAGCGGAATTTTGTCCAGCTCAGCGATCGGCGTTTTGCGGTAAAAATTGTCGGGATTCTCGATCATATACCGGCGAACGCGCCCCAAGTCGACGCCTCTCATCCGGAATTTCATCGTCATCGGCTGCGTACGGTGATCGCCGTCGCGGCCTTTGAAGACCGGCGCGCCGGACAAATAGGCGAGATCGGCATCGCCCGACGTATCGACGAATACGCTGCCGCGAATGGCGATCCGGCCCGACTTGCCCGTTATTTCCACCGCGCGGATCCGGCCGTCTTCCGCAATGACCCGATCGACGAAACTGTGGACCAATAGCTGTACGCCGGCTTCTTTCAACATGTCGAGCACGAGCACTTTGAATATATCGGCATGATACGGCGTGACGGTATGGACAAATCCGACCGTATCGCGAAGATGGCCCGGCGAGCCGCCCGCCTGCATCAACCGGTCGACAATTTCCTGGGCAATACCTTGAATGACTTGTTCCCCTTGTTCCGTATGAAACGTCATCCAAGGATATACGGAAGCGGCCGTAGACATGCCGCCCACAAAGCCGTGCCTCTCGATCAGCACCGTACGGACCCCTTGACGGCCGGCGGCGATGGCCGCGTTAATCCCCGCAGGCCCGCCTCCGACAACGACTACATCGGCTTCAATCGTTTGGTTCATGATTAGCCTCCTACATGTATGATTATTCTTTCAATCCGGTCATCGCGACCCCTTCGATAAATTGCTTCTGCGCGAAGAAAAAGACGATCAAAAGCGGAACCGTCGCCATGACGGAGGCGCTCATCAAGTGATGCCACGCCGTACCCGCTTCGTCGGTGAACAGCGACAATGCGAGCGGCAGCGTCATCAATTTACGGTCGCTAATAAAGATAAGCGGATCGAAGAAGTCGTTCCAGCTTGTCAGGAACGTGAAGATGGTCAGCGTCGCAACCGCAGGCGCGGCCAGCGGCAGCATAATGCGCCAATAGATGCGGAGCCGTGAACAACCGTCGATCATGGCGGCTTCCTCCAATTCCTTCGGAATGCCGAGGAAGAACTGCCGCATCACGAAGACGCCGAACACGCCGCCCGCGCCGAAGATCGGCAAGACGATCAGCGGCATATGCGTATTGATCCAGCCGATTTCGCGCATGAACAAAAACATCGGAATCGCCGTTACCTCGGTCGGGATCATCATCGTGCTGAGCAACGCGAGAAAGACGAGGTTGCGCCCTTGAAACGGAATGCGGGCGAACGCATAGCCGGCCAGCGACGAGAAGAAGATGGTGCCGCATGTCACGACGGCGGCGATATAAACGCTGTTGAAATAAAACAGATGAAACGGTATCGTCCGCAGCACTTCGATATAGTTCTCGAAACGGACGGGCGAAGGTATGAATTCCGGCGGAAATACGAAAATTTTAGCCGGTTCTTTCAACGATGTGGAAATCATCCATAAGAAAGGGATGAGCATCACGATCGAGATTAGCAACAGTATGCCGTAATGGACGAGATGACTTGGCCGGATCCGCGCCAGCTTGCTTCGTTTGCCGCCGAACCCGGTCATCGGAGCCGCATCAGCTTTCATGGAATACCCACCTCTTTCTTAGCTGCCATTGAATCAACGTGAACGCGAAAATGATAGCGAACAAAATATAAGCGACCGCGGACGCGTAGCCGAACTCGAACATTTTAAAGGCTCTTTCCCAAATGTAATAGACGAGCACCTTCGTGCTGCCGCCGGGGCCGCCCTGCGTCATGACGTAAATTTGCCCGAACACTTTCAGCGATCCGATGATGGTCAGTATGACGGTCAAAAAGATCGTCGGCGAAATCATCGGAATCGTCACATTGAAGAACATTCTCGATTTTCCGGCGCCATCGATCCGCGCCGCTTCGTACAATTGGGCCGGAACTTGCTGCAGCGCCGCGATGAAGAGCACCATATTCAGCCCGACGTTCTTCAGCACGCTAGTGACGATAACGGCCGGCATGGCCAGTTTCGGATCGTACAGCCACGCGGGGCCTTGAATGCCGATCAATTGCAATATTTGGTTGATGAACCCGGAGTCTGTGGCAAACATATATTTCCAGACGATCGACCATACGACGAGCGAAGTCATGACGGGCACGAAAATCGCGGTACGGAATATGCCCATGCCGGGCAAATTTTTGGAGAGCGGCAGCGCTAGCAGCAGCGCCAGCGCGATATTCAGCGGCACAAGGCCTGCGGCGAAATAGAACGTATTTCCGAGCACTTTCCAAAATTCCGCGTCGCCCACAATCGTCCGGTAATTGTCCGCGCCGACGAATGACGCGTCGCCGAGCAGGGGCCAATCGGTCAAACTCATATAAAACGCCATAATTAAAGGAATAATGAGCAGCAGCAGAAATCCGATTACCATCGGCGACACGAACAGCCAGCCGGTAACGTTGATTTCTCGCCGTATGGCGCTTCTTCTGCGGGAACGAATTTGGTTTGTCATCGAATCATCCTCACTTGTCAATCTCATTCCGCAGCGCCGAAACGGCTCTCGCGATCTCGTCCGCCGTTTTCCCGGTCACGACGGAGCCGATCAGCAGCGCTTTAATGCCGCATTGCATGAACGGCCGTATATCGTCGGCGACGATCCTGCGCTGCGAAGGAACGATCACCGGAACGCCGGCATTGTCGACGAGCCACCGGTATTTGAGCAAATCCGCAAAGCTCAGTTTCGTTCCGTATTCGGCGCCGGGGACGACGGAAGCTTCCAGCGCGTCCATGCCGAAAGCGGAAGCGGAGGCGGTCAGCTTCAAATCGAACGTATCGTTCACGGCGAACGTGCGGGCCACTCCATGGTCTTTCAACAGGAAAGACGGGAGGTGGAACGCGTAGATGGAATAGAAATCGATGCCGATGTCCGCAAGCTCGGCGATTTCGTCGGCTTGAACGCCGTCGATCGAATCTCCCGGTACGATGCCGAGCGGGCCGCCGAACATCGAGCGGATTTCAAGGAAGCTGTCCCGGTATTGGTCCAGCGGGCCGAAACGATTGCCGCTCGCCCGGTGGTCGGCGCGAATATGCACCTTAAGCCCGTCGGCCCCCGCTTGTACGGCTGCTCTCGCTAAAGCCGCGTCGTTCGCGGGGAGGCTGACGAACAGTTGCAGCTTATCGGATTGCAGCGCCTGGCGCAAACGATTCATTATGTCATTCCTCCTGAGAAAGCAACGGTTCGAGCATACGTCGAACCGTCGCGATTGTTATTATTTGGATAACAGCGGCCCGACTTTGTCGGCCATCGTTTTGACGATTTGCTCCGGTTCGGCGATTTGTCCGAACAATTGGTCGAACCCGAACAAGATTTCCGTATCGATTTTTTGCCATTGAATATGTCCCGGCTGCAATCTTGCTTTCGGCATCTCGTCGATGACCGCCTGCTTAATGTCTTCCGGTGCCGGGTTGTTCGGCTGTTTCATAAATTCGTCGGACTCAAGCACGCTTTGGCGCGGCGGCACGAAGAACGTGGAGGTTTTCTGAATTCCGTCTTTGCTCGCCAGGAACTTCAGGAACTTCTTCGCTTCTTCCGGATGCTTGCTGTCTTTGAATATGACGTAGCCCGCTTGGCCCAGCATCGGTACGGAACCTTGCGAACCGGACGGCATCGGCGCGATGCTCCATTCGAAATCTTTGATTTCGCGCGCCTTGGACACATAGCTGTATACGTCGAAGAACATGCCGATTTTGCCGGATTCGAAACTGATTTGCTCGCCCGCTTTCGGGTGGGAGCCGTCGACGAACATCATTTGCTGCAGCATTTTCAACGTTTCAAGGCCGTATTGATCGTCCCAGGTGAATTCCGTCATCTCTTTATTGAACGGTCCGCTTCCGTTCGACCAGGAGTACGAGGACAGTACGATCCATGTTTTCCAATCGCGGAAGAAATTCGCGCCATATGTTTTATTTGCGCCCGTGCCGCTCGTCAAGGTTTTGGCATCCTTCACGAATTGGTCCCAAGTCCATTTGCCTTCTTTGGCAAGCTCGTTCGGCAGCGTAAGCCCGGCGTTCTGGAACGCGGTTTTGTTGTAAAACATAACGGACGGCGGCGTCGAGAATGGAATGCCGTACAGTTTATCGTTCTCGCGGAACAATTCGAGCGTGGAAGGAATGAAATCGTCCATGCCGAATTCGGCGTCATTGGCAAAATCGGATACGTCCGCGAAGATACCGTTTTCCATAAATTGCGGCACCATCCGTTCCGACATCCAGGCCACATCAGGCAGCTCTTTGCCGGCCGCAAGCACCGAAATCTTCTGCTGATAGTCCGGGAAAGGCACCGAATCGATCGTCACTTTAATGTTCGGATTCTGCTTCGTGAATTCATCGGCCAATCCGTTGTATACGTCAAGATGCGCCTGATTTCCCCAGGTCAAAAATTTCAGTTCGACTTGTTTGCCGCTGTCCGCCGGTTTCGATTCGTTCGGGCTTTGGCCGGCGTTGCCGCCGCATCCCGCCGCAATCAAAACCAGGATCACCGACAACAATGAGATCCAAAGTTTCTTCATTTCTGTACTCCCCCTGTTCATGTAATGGCTTACAGAAACTATTGTATTGTAAGCGCTATCTCGGAGAAATTGCGTCATTTTTACATTTGGTTCGATTTTTTTACTACAATTTTTTTAACCGCATTCCATTATGTTTACCCTTGTTCCCGATAGGCGGTTGGAGAGAGCCCGGTCTGCTGCTTGAACACGAGCATGAAATGCTTTGGACTCTGGTATCCCGATAAACGGGCGATGTCGTAAATTTTGAGCTCGGTTTGCAGCAGCAGATGCTTCGCCCGTTCGATGCGAACTTCGGTAATATAGTCTGACAAGTTCGACTTCGTTTCCTGTTTGAACAATCGGCTCAAATAGGCGGGGTTCAAATGCACGAGTTCCGAGAGCGTCTGCAAGCTTAAATCTCCTTCCGGATTCGCCTGCACATACTCTTTAATTTTGCGGATCCATCGTTTGCCGTCGGCCGATTTATCCGCCGTCCCGTCCTGCGCCGCGCTCTCGTCCCTTAGCGGCGCGGAAGGCCGGCCGGAGAGCCGGACGTAAATCCGTTCCAGAGCCGTCACGAACGCTTTCCGATCGACCGGTTTCAGCAAATAATCGGAAACGCCGTAGCGGATTGCTTGCTGGGCGTATTCGAAATCGCCGTATCCGCTAATAATGAGGACAGGCATATGCGGATATTTATCCTTTAATTTTTGAATGAAGACGAGTCCGTTCATTTCCCGCATCCGGATATCGGTAATGACCGCGTCGGGCAGATCGACCGATAAATACTCGAGCGCTTCCTTTCCGTTCTCCGCCTCCTTGACGACGGTAAAATGTTCGGTTACTTGGCCGATCAGGCTTTTGATGCCCCGGCGAATGCCTTCCACATCTTCAACGAGCAATATTTTGTACATCCGACTTACCTCCAATGACGGGAATTGTTATTGTAAACGCCATGCCGCTTCCCGGGATGCCGTCTATATCCAGTTCATACCGTTCTCCGAACATAAGCGTTAATCTTTGATGGATATTGCGCAGCGCAAGCTTGTTCGTCTCTTCGCCATGACCGAACGGTTCCTCGATCGACGCTTTCAATCGTTTGATTTCTTCTTCCGTCATCCCTTTGCCGTCGTCCCGGACGGTCAGCAGCAAGCTCTCCTCGAACCGGACACAGGAAATCCATATCGTGCCGCCATGCTCAAGTTCGCCGATGCCGTGATAAATGGCATTCTCCACCAGCGGCTGCAGAAGCAGTTTCGGCATAAGGCAGGAAGCGGCGGCCGGTTCGATATCCAGGACGACGCGCAGCCGATCCCCGTACCGCAATTTTTGAATTTGCACATAACTGGCGGCGGATTGGACTTCCATTTCCACGGAAACCAAACGGTCGTATTTGCCGACGGTGTAACGAAGCATTTGGCCGAGCGCGGTCACCATATCGGATATGTTGTACACGCGCTGCTCGATCGCCATCATATTGACCGATTCCAGCGTATTGTATATGAAATGGGGATTGATCTGGCTTTGCAGGGCAGACAGTTCCGCCTCCTGTTCCCGCAATCGCAGCAAATACACTTCATTGACGAGCCGGTTGATTTCCTCCGTCATCCGGTTGAAGCCGCGGCTTAATTGCCCGATTTCGTCATGGGACTCGACAGGCACGCTCTGATCGAAATGCCCCCGTTCGACCATCAGCATTTTTTTCTTGAGGCGAACGAGCGGAATGCTCAGCCGGTACGAGAACAATACGGCCAGCATACAGGCGGCGGCCAGACAGACCAAGCCGATCAACATCGTAAAATCGCGCAAATGGTTCGATTCTTTCAACAGCGATTTCACAGGGATGAAGCTGATCGCTTTTAATCCCGAATAGTCGGAAAAATCGACGATCGTCAAATATTTCTCGCCCGCGATATCCATATTCAAGGTAGAATTCCCGTTGGGAAGATCCTGTCTGGCACGGTCGAACGAAGCGGCTATTTGCTCCGAGCCTCCGTATCGTTCCTCGAAGACAAGCTCATTTTTTTCGTTAACGACATACAGGCCGCCTTTTTCCTCGAAACGGACGTTCCGCAATATTTGCCGGAAGAGGTCAAGCTTGATGTCGATCTTGATCAGGCCGATTCGTTTGCCCGTACCCGGTTCCTTCAGCAGGCGGGCGACCGAAAAATACGGCTGCGGACGGCTGTCGATATAATAGGCCGGCTCGTGCTGCGGAATGAGCGTCCAAGCGCCGTCCGCCTTTTTCGCTTGCCGGTACCAATCGCTGTCCGAAATGTCGATGTAGGAATAGATGGACGTGGAATCGACATTGCTGAAGACGATGCCGTTGTCCGCGATGATCTGGATACCTTTCACCTCGGGCCTGTTGTAGGCCAGTCCGGAGATATGGAGGAACATTTTCTCCGCGTCCTCGAACGCCGCGCGGGTGCGGGCGTAGTCGGGGCCGGACTCGGCGTATTTCTTCAAAATAGACGTTACTTTCGTATCGTAGAGCGGTATAAGCGATACCCGCTGCATTTCCATAAGCGTCCGATCCAGATTTTGATTGATCTGACCGACGATCTGGACGGAATAATCGGCCGTTCTCTGCTGAATGGTGGCGGAAAAATCGACAAACGTAACCAATCCTTGCACGGATAGCGGGATAAAAATCAACAACATGAAAATAAGTATCATTTTGGCTCGTAAACTGAGCGAAGACATCCGGTGCAGCTTCTTTTTCCAGGCATTCATATGGCCATCTCCCTTCGGCTCGCCGGTCTCTTTATATGAAACCGCTGTCAAATGATCCGTCTGCAAAGCGTCCTGCCAGACTTTCTCATTGTACGGTGTCAACCCGGTCTTTACAATGGTTTTCCGATGGAAGCGGGCAAGCTTTGCGCGATCGGCGGCGCCGTTTTGAACAAACGGGGCGGATATGGTAATATAGGGAAAATTGATCTGAATTGGTGGTGCGACATGGTCGACGGACGGAAGCTGTGGTTGAACGGGATACTCGTCGGAAGCTTGCTGCTCGGCGGGGCAACGGTACATGGGAGCGGTGCGGATAAGGCGGATATATCGATGTCGAACAAGAATATATCGACACTGGCGGTGCAGACGGCTTCGCAAATCGAGAATCTGTTGTTTGCGGCATTATCCGAAAGGGAGCCGGTAGTATCCTTTACATACGGCGGGCGCAGCGAAGGGCTTTCTTCGCTATTGGATACGGCATTGGAGCGGGCGATATCGTCTGATCCATACGTGCAGTACGTGATTAAACGCTATTCATACAACTGGAAGTCGACGTCCGCCTCGACGTCGATTACGGTATATTTGGAATACCGGGAAAGCGCGGAACAGACCGCTTATGTGGATCGGGAGGTGCAGCGCATCCTGCGCACGGTATTGAAGCCCGGCATGAACGATCATGAGAAGGTAAAGGCGATCCACGACTGGATCGTGCTCCACCTCGCTTACGACGTGACCCTCAAAAAAGATACGGCTTATGCTGCGCTGAAGGAAGGATCTACCGTCTGTCAAGGCTACGCGCTCCTCGCTTATAAAATGCTGAAGGAAGCGGGAATCGACAATCGGATCGTGGAAGGCGAAGCCGGCGGGCAACTGCATGTTTGGAATCTTGTACGGCTGGACGGCCTGTGGTATCATCTTGATACGACTTGGGACGATCCGGTGCCGGATCGGGAGAACGAAGTAAGCTATCAATATTATTTGCGTACGGACGATCAAATGAAGACCGACCATAAATGGAAAATGGGGAGTCAAACGGCCGCGAAGCCGTATGATCAAACAGTCGAGCAGTTGAAAACAAAGGATGCGGAGAAACGCGACTTTTACGAACAGCTCGAGATCGACTTAAATTATATTTACCTCAAACCGGATCATATTGCGTCCACGGTGGATCAACTGGTCGCCAAGGCGAAGGACGTCTTGGCAAGCGGCCGGAACTCCTTCACAATACGATATACGCGCGGCGATACGGTTCAGGAGGATATGAAGCAGATGCTTGCGCGGGTGGAAGGACTAGCTTCCGTGCGTTACCAATCGAGCGCGTTCGGGAATGAGGGAGACATTCTGTTGGAAATTGAAATGAAACGATGACATAAGTTTGGGGATGTAACATAATGGTTTGTCCGATTTGATAGGAACGTGAAATCATCGATCAGCTAAAATAATGCAAAGGGGAAAACATCGATGTTTCAACGTTCTTTTCGCAATTTATGGTTCAGTCAAACCTGTTCGAACACGGCGGATATCTTATATACGATCGCCTTGATTACGATGATGTATCAGATGAGCGGTTCGGCGACTTACACGGCGCTCGTTCCGCTATGCCGCACGCTCAGCATGAGCGTCAGCGGCATGCTCGCTCCATTAATGGTTGCGAAATACCGCTTAACTTCGCTTTTGCTCGGTTCGCAGGCGGTACAATTCGGCATGTTTTGCGTTATCGCGCTGTTTGCCTGGAAGGCGCTTGCGCCGCATAACGTCTGGGTGTTGCTCGTGCTTGTCGTCATCCTTTCCTTTTTTGACGGATGGACGACGCCGACGCGCAACGCCTTGGTACCGCGGTTAGTGCCGGATGACAAGCTGATGAAAGCGAACGGCTTTCTGGCTACAACGGATCAAACGGTGCAATTCGGCGGTTGGGCTGCCGGCGGCGTGATCGCCGCTACGATCGGCTCGCCGTTGACGCTAGGCTTGACGGCGGTGTTGTACGCCGTAGCATTGGCATTTACCGCCATGGTGCGCGATCCCTCCGCCAGCGGGCGGCATGCGGCGGAAGCGGCGGCAAGCCTTGCCGGGGAGGGCGTAATCGCGCCGGAGCGGCGTCATCGCCGGGATAGCGGCGCCTCGTCCGAGGGCGCGGCGGGCGGCACGCCTTCCCGCTGGGAGACGCTGCGGGAAGGCTGGATCGCCCTATGGCGATTCCGTTCGCTGCGCGCCATTACGCTGATGGATTTGATCGACGGCATCGGCGGATCGGTATGGATCGGTGCGTTTTTGCTCGTATTCGTTCAAGAGGTGCTGCATCAAGGGGAAGAATGGTGGGGTTTTATTAACGCCGCTTACTTTGTCGGCGCAATCGGCGGCGGACTGTTCGTCGTCGCGCTCGTGGAAAAGCTGGAGCGCCGCCTTACGCTGTTCATGGTCGCCGGCACGTTCGGATACGGACTGTGTACGCTGCTATTCGGGCTGAACGCGGGATTGGTTCCGGCATTGCTCCTTACCGTGCTGATGGGCCCGATGTTTCAAACGCGGGACATCGCCCGCAAGACGATGATCCAGCGCAGCGTATCGCGGGATATGCTGCCGAAGGTTTTATCGGCCCAAGCGACACTATCGTACGGGCTGTTCAGCTTGTCCGTACTGGCCATGGGCGTCGTGGCCGATACGTTGGGCATCGGCGCCATGTATGTAACCGCGGCGATTTGCAGCTTCCTCTCTGCGGGAGTCGGGCTGCTCTTCCGCAAAGCGTTCTAACGCGGATTGACGTGGCAAAGCCTTGGAGGCATTTTGGGGGATGCTTCCAAGGCTTTTTTAGCTGAAGAAATTTTGAAATTTCGTTCGAGGATGAGCAACTGCAAAAATTAAAAGCCATGAACTTGGTTCGTTATTCCGGTTTTTGCGCAAGACGAAAAAGGGTGTCTTCGAGTGCTATTCATGCCGAGTAAGTTCCATTGCCTCCATTGGCGTTGCATTAACTTTGCTTAGCAATCTTAAAACAGCTGTGTGGATTACCATGCGAATCCTTCATATTCCTTCTACCGCCCTGCTCCCAAAATTCGCGGACACAGATACGTTAATTGTGACAAACGGCCCGATTTCGGATAGTTTGCGGACAGACGATCCTTTATCCGCGGCAAAAGCGCAAAAACAAGCCCTCCGAGGAATGAATAACGGAACCAATGTCCGCCTAAACAGCAAATAAGCGGTTTTGACGCCAAATAACGGCCGTACGGTCCGGATCGCCATTTCTCGATGCAACGCCATTGCATTGCCTCTTCTGTATCTTGTTTTCTCCCCCCTTCTGTCGATATCCCCTTTGTTCAGAGACCAGTTCTGCCACCCAATAAGTCCGATGTATTATTGTTTGATGCGTCCCCAACGCCAAGCGTTGCCGCTCCATGTCCAGAGCTCGCCGATGAGCGAGCGATACCTTATCTAGCTCATGACCGCCTTAATCTGAGCGAGCGGAAGTTTGTCCTGAGCTTGCGGACTAGCAGCCGATACCGTTATATTGCAATGATCGCTTCATCTGAGCGATCGGGATTTCGGCAAAAGGCGCCGGCCGTGACCTGAGCGAGCGGGATTTCGGCAAAAGGCGCCGGCCGTGACCTGAGCGAGCGGGATTTCGGCAAAAGGCGCTGACCGTGACCTGAGCGATCGGGATTTCGGCAAAAGGCGCCGGCCGTGACCTGAGCGAGCGGGATTTCGGCAAAAGGCGCCGGCCGTGACCCGAGCGGGGGGGATTTCGGTAAAAGGCGCTGACCGTGACCTGAACGAAGGGGATTTCCACAAAAGCGCGAAAAAGAATAAACCCCGGAATGGGTACATGAGACACCGTTGCGCTATTCGCCGCTCGTATCGTGAAAACGGCATTCGTGAAGCGGGATAAGCTTCGTGCGCTTTGTCCATTTATACCCAAGCCAGACGATCACGAACAACGGCAGGCCGATATAGGAAACGAGCACGCCGTTCCAGTCGATGCGTCCGCCCGTGAACGCTGTATAGTTTTGGCCCAGAATGACAATCATGCACAGCGCGAAGGCGAAGATCGGGCCGAACGGGAACCATTTCGCCCGATACGGCAATTCGCTCAAGTCGCGGCCTTGCGCGACGAATGCCCGGCGAAACCGGTAATGGCTGACGGCGATGCCGAGCCAGGCGATAAAACCGGACATGCCGGAGGCGTTGAGCAGCCAGACATAGACGACTCCGTCGCCGAAGAAGGAAGCGAGAAACGCCAGCATGCCCACGAGCGCCGTTACCAGCAAGGCGTTGGCGGGTACGCCCCGCTTATTGATTTTGGCAAGGAAACGCGGCGCCTTGCCTTCTTGGGCGAGCACCCACAACACCCGCGTCGAAGCGTACATGCCCGAGTTGCCGGCGGAGAGCACGGATGTGAGAATGATCGCATTCATGACCGCTGCGGCGAAGGCGAATCCGGCCTTCTCGAACACGAGCGTAAACGGGCTGACCGCAATGCTCTCAACGCCGTCCTGAATCAAGTTCGGATTCGTATAAGGAATGATCATCGCGATCACGATAATCGCCAATATATAAAACAACAGGATGCGCCAAAAAATTTGCCGGATGGCGCGCGGCACGTTGTGAGCCGGGTTCTCGCTCTCGCCTGCCGCCACGCCGATCAACTCCGTCCCTTGGAAGGAAAATCCGGCGGCCATAAAAACGCCGAGAACGGCCATAAATCCGCCGTGAAACGGAGCGTCGCCGATCGTGAAGTTTTCGAATCCGATTCTCTCCCCGCCGATGATGCCGAGTATCATCAGCAGGCCGACCGCGAGAAAAATCAAGACGGTGGCGACTTTAATAAATGCAAACCAGTATTCCGATTCGCCGTAGCCTTTGACAGACAGACGGTTCAATCCGTATATGATCCCGAGGAAGAGCAGGCTCCATAGAAACGACGGGCTGTCCGGGAACCAGTATTTCATGATCAGCGTAGCGGCCGACAATTCGGCGGCGATCGTAATCGCCCAGTTATACCAGAAGTTCCAGCCAAGCGCGAACCCAAGGGACGGATCGACAAAGCGAGAGGCGTACGTGCTGAACGAGCCCGACTCGGGCATATAAGCCGCAAGCTCCCCTAAGCTTGTCATGAGGAAATAGACCATGATCCCTACCGCAATATACGCCGCTAATGCGCCGCCGGGTCCCGCCGCGTGAATGGCTCCCCCGCTGGCAAGGAATAACCCGGTGCCGATCGAGCCTCCGAGGGCAATCATCGTCAAGTGGCGCGCCTTCAATCCCCGCTGCAACCGTTCCTCCGTATTAGAATGGTTTATCATAAAAATTACTCCTTTTTTAAAATATAGAAAAAATTACAAAAAACCGTCGAAGCAAATTCGACGGCTTTATCCGAATACCGTACCATCCCTTCGTGAAGATAGCGCAACACGCGAACGGCTCGTTTCGCGTGACAGTTCTGCACCTGTTCGGATACAGCCCCAGCCTGCGTAAACGGAGAACAAACGCAAACTTCGGCGGAAATGCCTTTCATGCGGATTCGTCGAGCTTCTCCGGCTCTGGCCCGCATTACTTATCATTCCCGCAACCTCTACCTCACCTTCGGACGGCGAGGATTGTATTTGATGTTTTTACACCGTACAAGTATAAAGAACGAATCGGCAGCAAATCAATTGAAAAATACAGGAAATGGCCCCATCCCATTTCCAAAGGGGCACCGTCGTCGGGCGCCTTCCGCGATGTTATAATAGGATGAGACCAAAGGAGTGGGTGAGGATGAATAACGGATGGGGACACCCTCACGCGATGCACAAGATCGGCGGCAACGCCCCGAAAGTGTCGTTGAAGGAAGTGCCGCTGAGACGGATTCTGGGCATGTTCCGGCCATATATGGGATTGCTGTTTTTTATTGTGGCGCTCGCGCTGGCCGGAGCGGTGATCGGCTTGCTCCCGCCGCTTGTTATGAAAGAAATGATCGACACGGCCATACCGGATAAAGACATAAAGATGCTCGTATGGCTTGCCGTTCTATTGGTTGCGCTGCCGGTTGCGAGCGGCATGCTCGGCGTGTGGCAAAATTATTTGAACACCAAGGTGGCGCAAGGAGTGATGCGCGATTTGCGGCAAGGATTGTTCGGCAATTTACAGCGGCAATCGATCGGCTTCTTTACCGCATCGCGGTCGGGCGAAGTCATCCAAAGGGTGACGGACGACGTACAAGCCATTCAAGGCGTCATTACGAACGTCGTCGTTTCGAGCATTATGCAGACGGTCGTGCTCGCGACCTCGATCGGAATTTTGTTCGCGCTCGATTGGCGGCTTGCGCTCATCTCGGTCGTCGTCTTGCCGCTATCGATGCTGCCGGTGCGAAAAGTGGCGACGCTTCGCAAAAAAATGCGCAGCGAAACACAAAAGATGCGAGCGCAAATGTCGGCACAGCTTGGCGAGGTGTTCGGCGTGTCGGGGGCGATGCTTACGCGGATTTTCGGCCGCGAACAAAGCCAGGAACGGGAATTCGGCGCCTTGAACAAGCAGGTTATGGACATGGAGTTGAAATTAAGCTTGATGGGACGCTGGTTCCTTATGTTTGTCGGCTTGCTCGGGCCGCTCGGTACGGCGATGATTTATTTGTACGGCGGATATTCCGTCATTCAAGGCACGATGACGATCGGAGCGATCGTCGCCTTTGCAGGTTATTTGGGCAGATTGTATCAGCCTTTCGGCACGCTTCTTAATTTGCATGTCGAAGTGATGACGGCGCTCGGCGTCTTTCAACGCATCTTCGAATATCTCGATTTGAAGCCGGATGTCATCGAGCGGGAAGACGCCGTTTCTTTGCCGCAGGCCGCAGGCAACATATCTTATGAAGGAGTCTCTTATTCCTACGACGGCGAGACTGAGGTGCTGCACGGAATTTCGTTTGAGGCGAAGCCGGGAGAAGTTGTCGCATTGGTCGGCCCAAGCGGCGCGGGCAAAACGACGCTTATCGGCATGATCGCCCGCCTGTACGATCCGACCGCCGGCGCCGTTAAGTTGGACGGACGCGATCTGCGCGGCATACGGATCGATTCGCTGCGCAGCCAAGTCGCGTATGTGACGCAGGAATCGTTTCTGTTCCATGCGACGATACGCGAAAACTTGGCGTTCGCCAAAGAAAATGCGACAATGGAGGAGATGGAATCGGCATGCCGCAAAGCGTTCATTCACGATTTTATTGTCGGCTTGCCGCAAGGCTACGACACGGTTGTCGGCGAACGGGGACATCGTTTGTCCGGGGGAGAACGCCAGCGCTTGTCGATTGCGCGGGCGATTTTGAAGGATCCCGTTATTTTGTTATTGGACGAGGAGACGTCCCATCTTGACTCCGAGTCGGAAGCGTATGTGCAGGCGGCGCTGCAGCAGTTGATGAAGGGCAGGACGACGCTCGTCATCGCGCATCGGTTGTCGACGATTCTTGCCGCGGATCAAATTCTTGTCATACACGATGGCCGAATTGCGGAACGCGGGACGCATAGCGAATTGCTGGAGCGGGATGGGCTGTATGCAACGCTGTATGATACGCAATTTCAGGAAGCAAGCCGGGACGATGCGCGCAGTCAAGGCGATGAACGAAGAAATCCGCATCCCGTATAGGAATGCCGGATGGACGAAGGAGGCGACAGAGATGTCAAAACTGCTAATTCGAGGCGGGCGGGCGGTATTGCCGGACGCCGTCGCCGATGCCGATGTGGCCGTGCGGAACGGGCGGATCGAAGGAATATGGACGAAGGAAGAGCGCGCGCGAAGCGAAGCATGGCTGGCGGAAGCGAGGAAAGGCGATGCGTCCGGCGAAACGGTCATTATCGATGCCGAGGGGCGATACGTGCTCCCTGGGCTGATCGATACGCATTGCGATGCGATCGAGAAGGAAATTCAGCCGCGGCCGAATACGCTGTTTCCGCTGGATATGTCATTGATGGAATTCGAGCGGAAGCTGCCTTTGCATGGCATAACGACGATGTATCATTCGCTGTCGCTCGGCGTGGGATTGAGTTTGCGCGGCGACCATTTGCTCACCCAGTTGGTGGAATTGATCCGCGAATATCGCCGCAAACGGGCGATGATCCGCCATCGGATTCATTTGCGTTACGAAGTTTCCCATTTGGACGGCTTGCCGGTCGTCGAACGTTACGTGCGCGAACGCCAGGTGGACTATTTATCGTTTATGAATCATGTTCCGGGACAGGGCCAATATCGGGAACCGGGCTCGTTCGAGCGCTATGTCATGAAAAATCAGGGCGTCGATACGGAAGAAGTTCGCCGGATTACGGAAGAATTGATCGCGCGCGAGCGGCAGGTAGATTGGGACGGGCTGCGGCGCTTGGCGGGGATTGCGGCGGAGAACGGCATTTCGGTCGCTTCCCATGACGACGACTCTCCGCAGCGGGTGGAGGAATCGTCCGGATTCGGCGTGAACGTCTCCGAATTTCCGCTCAATGTGGAAACGGCCGTCTACGCGAAAGAGAAAGGCCTGCATGTATGCGTAGGCGCGCCGAATGTGGTCAGGGGCGTCTCCCATGACAAAAACATGCGCGCCGTCGATGCGATCCGCGCGGGAGCCGCCGATATATTATGCTCGGATTATCATCCGGCTTCGCTGCTTACGGCGGTGTTTAAACTGTTCGCCGACGGGGAGACGGATTTGCCCGCCGCGGTCCGCATGGCGACGTTGAACCCGGCGCGCGCGCTCGGGACGGCCGAAACGGTCGGTTCGCTCGAGCCGGGCAAAGCGGCCGACTTGATCGTCGTCGACCGTTTCGAAGGGCATCCTTGGGTTACACATACCGTCGTCGACGGAACGATCGTATACGAAGGCGGCGTGTACTATACGGGATAGCATGACGAAGGGCTGCTCCCCAAACGGCGGATAAACCGTTTGGGGAGCAGCCCTTTATTGTCCATGCGGCGAATGGCCGCTATTCGTCGTTGCGGCGCGCCATCTGCTGCCAAACGCTGCCTGCGGCGGCAACGCCTTCTTCGATGCGCTCAAGCGCCATTCTCGCTTGTAGGCCGACCTCGAACTCGGGGTCGGCCGCCGCTTCCCGCAGCGCGTCGAGCGCGGTTTCGTCGCCCGCTTCATATAAGAAGCGGGCTGCGCGCCAGCGCACGAGCTTGCTCGCGTCGCGCAGCGCGGCAATCATCGGTCCGATCGCGGCGGGGTCGCCGAGATCGGACAGCGTATCGCCGGCCGTGCGGCGCACGGCGGCGGACGAGTCTTTCAATGCCGCGAACAACGGCGGCATTGCTTCGGGCGCGCGCAGGTCGCCGAGGTACACCACGGCGAGGCGGCGGATCTGGCTTTGCGAATCGCGCAAAGCCTTCTCGATCAGCGGCAGCCGCTCCAGCGTCGGCTGCATCGCTTCAAGCGCCGCGTACCGCACGCGCCAATCCGGATCGTCGAGCTTCGCCGCGACTTCCTCGTCGGACAGCTCGCGCCGCGCCTCCACGAACGGCTCCTCGCTCGCACCAAGCGCAATCGCCTGGCGTACGAGCGCTTCCAGCCGTTCTTCCGGATAAGCCGCCTCAATCTCTTGTTCGACTTCCTTGGCGATTTCGGCAAGTTCGCCGTAACGTACGCCGTATTCCGCCAGACGCCGCTCCTTGATCAACGTCGCGCTGGCGACGGCCGTTACCGCTTTTGTAAACCGTTCCGACAGCGCAACCCGTTCCTCCTTGCCTTCGGCTTTGACGCGAATTTGCATCGGAATGTTGCGGAACGTTTGCACGAACACTTGCGCCTCGCCGAATCCGCCGCTTTCGCCGTCTTCCGCGCCCGGGATCGAGAGCGGCGCTCCCTCGTCTCCGAACGCTTCTTTCACCACTGCCAAAATCGCGGCCCAATCGGCGCTCGCTCGCCTGTCGAGCGCGACGAAATCAAGAGTATGAAACACGCTTTTTACGCCCTCGATATCCAGCATTCGCTGAATAAACGGCGGCGCCGAGCGGTAATTGTCCGCCGTATATGTTCTCCGTACGCCGGGAGCCAGCGACTCGTCCAAATGAAGCTTCATCGTATTCGGACTCGGCGTCGGCTCGATGGAAACGATTTTCATGCTATCCTTCCTTTCCTTGCAAGACCGGACCGGCCGGCCGTTTTTATATGTAGCTCTCCTTATATTGTACTGCTTTATTTGGCAACGTACAAAGTTATTTGCTTACGAAGCATATTTAGCGGCCCACTTTTCAGCAAGCTCCAATTGTTTTTCGGTACGAACGATTCATAAGAAACGAAAACGGGGAGATAATGAAGAAGGGGAGAAACTATGATCGGAGTGCGTAAAAAAATATTTTGTGAGGGATAGGACAACATGAGACGTATTTTGCTGTGTATAACGGTGCTGATCTGTGCGATCACAAGCGGCGCTTCGGCGGTTGTGGCGGCGGATGACGAAAAGGAACAGGCGCTCTCTTTTTTAAGAACCCTTTATCATGACCGCAATCAGCTTATTCTGAACGGGAATCCGGACACGATCGCCCAATATTACAATAAGGCCGATAAGTTGAGCCGCCTGGCGATGCGTCAAGAAATGCGGCGCAGCCAATATTTGCAGGCATGGGCCGAGAAGAGGGATATGCGTCTGACGGAAGCGGAAGGCGATATTCGCGTGACGCGGTTCAAGCTTGAAGGCGATAAGGCCCGAGTCTCGTTAATCCAAAGCGTGAAAATAGCCTATCAATATAATCAGGAGCATCATTTGCCGACGCAATCGTTCGGCGTTGGGACGCGCCACGCGCTGACGCTCAGAAAATTGGACAACCGCTGGTACGTCGTCAAAGAATGGTATTTGGATCCGATGGACGAGAACCCGAATTTGATTCCTGCCGACAGCGTCAAAGGGTTTCCGAAGAAAACGTTAACCGTGCAGGCGTCGGCCATGATGCAGTCGGACGCGCAATCGGCCCGGCCGCGCAGATACAATCGCGAGAAAGCGGTCGCTTATGCCAATAAATATGCCGGGGCGGCATGGGGCGCGGGCAATAAAGGCCGATACAATCCCAAGTATCGCGATTATACGTATGTAGGCGGCGATTGCACCAATTTCGCGTCCCAAGTCATCGGGGATTCCGAGGAAGGCGGGGGGTTGCCCATGACGGGCGACTGGCAATATTGGTATAGATCCGGGGGAAGCCATACTTGGGTGCAGACGGACCGATTGAAAAACTTTTTGCTGTATAGCGGATACGGCCGTTTAATTGCCAAAGGAACATTCACCCAAGTCGTGCAGCCGAGCGATAAACATCCTCAAGGAGCCGTCGCCAAGCTGGAGCCGGGCGATTTGATCGCCTATGAGATGAATGGAGACGTCGACCACTTCTCCGTCGTCGTCGGCCACGACGTCAACGGTTACCCGCTTGTCAATTCCCATACGGCGGACCGGTATAAAATGCCCTTCGATCTCGGATGGGACAAATCCACGAAATATTTGCTGATTCATATTAACGACTAAGCCGCGCGAACAACATTTGACAACCCCTTAACATATCCGCCGATGCTTTGACATAATCCTTAAATAGGACAAAGCGTCTTTGCGGGAAGGAGGGGTGAGGCTTGGCGTCATCCAAACTCATGAAACAAATGGCACTTCGGACGAGTGCCATTTTTCTCGTCAAATTGATCGGCTTTTTCGCGCGCATCCCGCTGTTTCGCATGCTCGGTGCGGAAGGGATCGGGCGTTACCAAATGGTATATTCGTTATACGTCGTATTGCTTACGTTTGTCACGGGCGGGTTTCCAACCTCGCTCGCCTTGACGACGGCGGACGATCCGGCGAAAGGTTGGAGGTACTTTACATTTCTATCCTTGATATTGGTCGGGCTCGGCGGCGTCGCGAGTTTCGGCTGCTTCGTCTTTGCCCCGCAGTTGGCGTCGATGCTCGGCGACCCGGGGCTCGCATTTGCAATTCGCTGCCTGGCCCCCGCATTGTTGATCGTCCCCGTCTTAAGCCTGATTCGCGGCCTGCTGCAAGGGATTGAAGCGTATGGATATATTGCGGTTTCCGAATTGATCGAACAAGCCGTACGGGTCGTCCTGATGCTGCTGCTCGTTTCGCTCCTGATCGGCAAAGGGACGGCTATTGCCGTTAGCGGGACGCTGCTGGGAGCGTTTGCCGGCGCAACCGCCGCCATTCTCTTTTTAATTCTCGTTCTGTTGTTTATCCCTTATCCGGCCGTACGCCGCCGTAAAGGAAAATGGTCCGTTTGGGAAAACGGTTCCGGGATGCGGCAATTATTTCAGGCGGGAGCCGTTATTTCCCTTAGCCGTTATATTATTCCTGTCTCCGAGTTTCTGGACGCGCTGATCATTCCGCGAAGACTGCAAGATTCGGGATTGTCCTTCCCGCAAGCGAGCGCTATCTTCGGCGAAATGTTCGGCATAGCTTCGACGATAACGTATATGCCGCTTATTGTGACGGCCGCGCTCATTCATACGCTGTCCGCCAAATTTATTGCCGACTGGCATCAAGGAGAGGGAGAACGATTCTACAGGCGCGTTCGCTTCTCGTTCGATATCGCGATGTTGTGGGGGATCGGAGCTTCGCTGACGCTTTTCTTTTACAACCGGGAGTTGTCCGTTCTCGTCTTCGGCGACGAATCGGCCGCCATAGGCATTCGTTATTTGGCGGTTGCGCCGTTATTCGCCGGATTGCGGGAGTTGACGTCGACGGCATTGCTCGCGATGGGGCGCAGGCGGGAAATACTGACCGGCCTCATCATCGCGCTTGTTGCCAGCAACGTTCTGAATATCGTGCTGGTGGCGATTCCGGGATTCGGATACCAAGGCATCGCGATCGGCATGATCGTCTTCGAAGTCATTGGTGTAATATGGAACTTGGCCGTCATACGCAAGCATAGCGGCGGGAAATTGCAATGGAATCCGTTCAACGCGGGAATATGGATCGTCTTGCTGCTGTTTTTCCTTCAGTTCAACCTATCGGCTATTCTGATTCCCCGGATGGAAATGCCGCAATGGTTTGAAGGAGCGGTGCGAGCGAGCTTTTCTTTTTTACTGATAGGCATTTACATATTGTTGCGCTTCATGAAGAATAAACACGAGCATTTATAAAGGAAACGATTCGCGGGCCGGGCGGTCCGATCGACAGGCACAACTTTTTTCTTTCGGTCATAATTTGCTATATTGTAATTAACGAAAGGAGAAGTCGCCGAATGCCCAAACCTCGATTTCAAAATATTGACAACGTCCCCACGGATAAAACGATGAAAGATTTCAGACAATGGCGCCAGGAACGGATCATAAAGAAAAAAGATTATTCGTTCCGTGTACCGAACGTTCAGCCGGAACTCGAGTACTTGCGTCATAACCGGACCGATTCGACTGTGACTTGGATCGGCCATTCCACGTTTTTCATTCAATACGCCGGATTGAATATCGTGACCGACCCGGTTTGGGCGATGCGGATGGCAATGAACCGCAGATTGTCCCCGCCCGGCATACCGCTTCGGGACATGCCTCCGATCGACGTCATTCTTATATCGCATTCCCATTACGATCATTTGCATATATCTTCCGTACGCCGCCTCTACGGCGCCGATACGTTGATCGTCGTTCCGGCCGGTCTGCGCCGTAAAATGATGCGCAAAGGCTTCACTCGCGTCGTCGAGCTTCAATGGTGGGAGCAATTGCAAGTCCGCGGCGTGAAAATCGCCTTCGTACCCGCACAGCATTGGACGCGGCGTACCCTTACCGATACGAACCGTTCCCATTGGGGCGGCTTTGTGTTGGAATATGCCGGCCGGCGGCCGGTCTCCGAGCGGCAACAGCTTCGAATCGCGTCCTTCAATTCGAAGAAGACGGGCGGTCCGGACGAATCGGGGGATGGCGGAGGCAAGGAAGATAAGCTGCCGACGATTCATTTTGTCGGCGATACCGGCTATTTCCGCGGCTTTCGCGAGATCGGCGAACGATTCGACATCGATGTGTCGCTCATGCCGATCGGCGCGTACGAGCCGGAATGGTTTATGACGTCCCAGCATGTCACGCCGGAAGAAGCGCTGCAAGGGTTTCTCGAGACGAAAGCCGGCCTCATGATTCCGATGCATTACGGAGCGTTTAAGCTGGCCGACGATACGCCGCGCGAAGCGTTGGATCGCCTGGAAGCGGAGCGGCGGCGGCTCGGCATCGGGAGCGAATCGATTCGGGTGCTGGCGCATGGGGAGACGCTGCGGTTGTAATTCGCCCGCAACGACGAATGACGGCTCGAGCCCGAGCCGTCATTGTCATTGGATTTCAATGTATGTATAATGTCATGCACTACGCAAACGAGGACAGCACCGCTCCGAAGATAAGGACGAAGAAGATGACATAAATCGCTACCCCGATTAATGCCCAGATCAGAGCGGCTCTGCTGTAATTTCTTTTGTTCGGATTCGTATTGCCGCCGAATGCCCATACGAACAACATAATAATGTTCACGATCGGGATAATCAGAAGCAGCATGGTGACTATCCAATCTTTGGTCGAGACGACCGGTGCGGTTTCTACCCCGGTCGAATAGCTTGCATGCGGGGCTTGCACATTAACATTGGTTTCCAAAATAAAAACACTCTCCTTGTAAATTTTGGCTTAGGAAACGTTTTCCTCGATTTAGTATACAAGGAGACGGTTTCATTTTACAATACAAATTTTTACAATGGAGACAGGACGAAACTGATTTTATATGCTATAATAATAATTTGAGTGTTTTATTATTATGTAGCAAAGGACGGGACTGCCATGATTACTACAAGCGGTGTGACGCTCCGGTACGGAAAACGCGCACTCTTCGAAGACGTTAATATAAAATTTACGCCCGGCAACTGTTACGGCTTAATCGGCGCGAACGGAGCGGGGAAATCGACTTTTCTGAAAATATTGTCCGGCGAAATCGAGCCGAATACGGGCGAGGTGCATATTACGCCGGGAGACCGTCTGTCGGTATTGAAGCAGAACCATTTCGAATACGACGAGTTTCCGGTACTGGAAACGGTTATTATGGGGCATGCGAAGCTGTACGATATTATGAAAGAAAAAGACGCGCTTTACGCGAAACCCGATTTCAGCGAGGAAGACGGCATTCGCGCCGGCGAGCTGGAGGGCGAATTCGCGGAATTGAACGGTTGGGATGCGGAACCCGATGCGGCGGCGCTCCTGATCGGGCTTGGCATTCCGCGCGAATTGCACGACAAGAAGATGGCGGAGCTGAGCGGAAACGAGAAGGTGCGCGTATTGCTCGCCCAGGCGCTGTTCGGACGACCGAACATTTTGCTGCTTGACGAGCCGACTAACCATTTGGACATCGAGTCGATCAGTTGGCTGGAAAACTTCCTGATGGATTACGAAGGAACCGTTATCGTGGTATCCCATGACCGCCACTTCTTAAACAAAGTGTGCACGCACATCGCCGATATCGACTTTGGCAAAATCCAGCTTTACGTCGGCAACTACGATTTCTGGTACGAATCGAGCCAACTGGCGCTCAAGCTGGTGCGCGAGCAAAATAAGAAAAAAGAAGAGAAAATCAAGGAACTGCAAGCGTTTATTCAACGTTTCAGCGCGAATGCGTCCAAGTCGAAGCAGGCGACATCGCGGAAAAAACAGCTCGAGAAAATTACGCTCGAAGACATACGTCCGTCCAACCGCAAATATCCGTTTCTGCATTTCAAGCCGGAACGCGAAGCGGGCAAGCAGTTGTTGACCGTGGATGGCATCGGCAAAACGCTGGAAGGCGAGAAAGTGCTGGATAACATCAGTTTCGTCGTAAACAAAGGAGACAAAATCGCGTTCGTCGGTCCGAACGGATTGCCAAAAACGACATTGTTCCAAATCGTCATGGGCGAGCTTGAAGCGGACAGCGGGGAGTATACTTGGGGCGTAACGACGACGCAGGCCTATTTCCCGAAAGACAACTCCGCTTATTTCGACGGGGTTGACCTTAATCTGGTCGATTGGCTGCGCCAGTACTCGAAAGATCAGGACGAGACGTTCTTGCGCGGTTTTCTCGGACGGATGCTGTTCTCCGGCGAAGAGGCGCTGAAGAAGGCGAGCGTGCTGTCCGGAGGAGAGAAAGTGCGCTGCATGCTGGCGAAAATGATGCTGAACGGCGCGAACGTCCTCGTATTCGACGAGCCGACGAACCACTTGGATTTGGAATCGATCACCGCGCTCAACAACGGTTTGATCGACTTCGACGGCACCATTCTGTTCGTGTCGCATGACCACCAGTTCATTCAAACGATCGCGAACCGCATTATCGAGATTACGCCGAAAGGCCTGATCGACCGGGTAATGTCGTACGACGAATATTTGGAAAGCGAAGAAATCAAGCAATTGCGCGCACAAATGTATGGCGAATAAAGCAAAGAGCCGGTAGAACGGCTCTTTTTTTAATCTTCGGACTCCGACAACGCCTTGCACCCTAAAATAGGGAACAATTGTATCTTATTAGCACTAGCGTTGCAATGGTCCATGCGAATAGCTGCGTCTACGTGTGACTTGGCGGACCCAGATTCCGTTAAATTGGCTAAATGAGTGTTTTTGCTTTCGATCAGAAACCAGGTTTGATATGCGATCGGTCTCTCTCGCTATCCTGAATGAACGGGATTTCGACAGAAGGCGCTTAGAAGGAGGTGCCTAACAGGGGCCCCCATTCAGGGCGTTTCCCTCACGGCACCAAACAAAAAAACGCCGCAAAATGCGGCGGATATCCCCGATTCCTCACAATATTTCGGCGTTTTTCTTGTCTTCTTCCGACAGCAGATCGGTGAATTGGTATACGTACGAACCGTTATCCGCAATCCGCAGTCTGGCAAATCCTTTTCTCTTCAAATAATCCAAATATCCTTTTGCCGCTTCCAAGGACAGATCCGTTCTCAACGCGATGTCGGCGGGCGTTACATAACCTTTATGCTTTGCTGCGATTTGCAAAATAAGCCGCTCGTTCTCCTCATATTTCTCATCGAATTGCACTTTGCCCTTTTCGATCAGCTTTTGTTTTATATTTTTGGAATATTTCACGCCGACATAGATGAGCGCCGCAAGGATGACAATGCCGCCCAAGACCCATAGAATCGTCCAAATATTTTCCGCTATAAATTTAAAAACCGCTGCGATCAGCCCTAAGATAAAAATAAAAGCCAGACAGCCGAGACACGACACCCCTTTATTTTCCACTGCCGCCAAACCGCCTCTCTCCAATGATTATCTTCATTCATTTTACTCGGTTTGCCAAATATCGACAAGGAAGAAAATAGGGCGCTATTGCATGAAAAGCTGTTAAAAATAAAAAGCCCACGCAAACGGCTGCATCGCCCTTCGGTGGACTTGGAAATGTTCGCGAATCATCGGGAATGGGATTTTTTAGGATCCGCCCGTGCGTCTCCGCTGATTGTTCGGTTTTTTCGTATTTTGGCTTTTGAGCGCTTTGATGTTGCCGCCTCCGTTAAACTGGTGTTTTTGGTCAAATTGCTGTTGTTTTTTTTGCGCAAGTTTTTGTTTGATAGCATCGGCTAAATTGATTTTTTTCGGCTCGTTTTGATCCGGCATGAGAACACCCCCAAGCATTTGTCCTCATTGTAAATGTTTTTGCGGACCGCATCAAGCGTAATTTCTTGCTGGGACCGTGGGAACGCATTTCTTGCGCTTGAACCGGACGACCTACGCCAAGTTGCGTCATAAAAACTAGTCTTCATACGGAAAATATATCAGCAACTAAGAACGAGGAAAGAGGTGGCCAGCTTGCTAATCCCAGTGATGCATAAGGAGAATGGGCCCGAATTGATTGATGTCGACGATATTTTGTACTTAACGATCTATAAGAAAGGAATTTCGATTCATACCGCTCATAACGTATATGAGCCGTTAACCACGCTGGAACATTGGCTCAAGTTGTTGAAGCCTAACGGTTTCGATAATCTCGACCGCTCCAATATTGTCAATCTTTCAAAGATTACCTGGTTCGATCCGTATACGAATATCGTATTTTTCGACGGGCAACAAGCATGCACCGTATCGGAGTCGAACATCAAGAAAGTAAAACATTTAAAAAGAAAATAATACCATATTTGACTTGAAAAATATGCACCCGTTCAAGCGGACGAATCGACGTATCGAATCCTCGGAAAAAATCGACAAAATTCGACATATTGTTGAAATTTACCCCGTTATAATGCAATAGAACCAGATATCGATTGGGCACAAAGTCGGGGGGGAAGCCGGAAATTGTCTGGATTGAGTCTCAAAGTAAAGATAACGAAATTGAAGGTGGACGGCCAATGGGTCGATGCGAAAATGTGTTTACAATGCAAAACGTATAAGCCGCTGGACCACTTCCACAATGAGAAACATGGAATCGGGGGAAAGAAAGCGAAATGCAAAAAATGCAGGCAGCACCGCTATGAAAGTTAGCAAATGGCACTCATATTCGACAAGAAGAGGGATGAAAAATGAAATTAAGTATTCGGGTCAAATTGCTTTGCAGTTTTATGTTCGTATTGCTGCTTTTGATTGCAGTAGGTTATATTTCGCTGTCTAGCATGGAGAGAATGGGGAATAGCGCGAAAAATATCGATCAGAACATTATGCCTAACGTGAACGCGCTGAGCGATTTGACCGCGGAAACGTTGAACGTGCAGCGGCTTGTTCTGCGAATCGCATCGGAGCCGAGCAAAGAAAAGCTTGCGGATCTCGAGGGAGAAGTGAATACCGCCGTGAGCAACATTGCGGAATTGAAATCGGAGTATGAAAGTCTTCCCACCACGCCGGAACAGTTGAAGATATATAATTTGTTTACTTCATTATGGGATCGTTATCTTGCGCAAATACCTCCCATTGTCGAGTCGGCCAAAAAGGACGATGCGGCTAAAACGTTAGAATTGGTCGATCCGACGGTACAGACCGGACGCGAAATGAGGGAACATCTGAAACAATTAGTCGCAATACAAACGGACGAAGCGAAAGCGACGACAAACGAAGCGATCGAATTGTATCGGTCGGGTCAAATTAACATTATCGTCATCGGCATCGTTGCGGTTATTATCGCATTGGGCATGGCCCTGTTAATTTCGGCCAATATTTCGCGGCCGATTCGCGAAATTGTAGAGCTGACGGGAAAAGTATCGAAAGGGGATTTACGGGAAAAAGCGAGGGTGAAAGGAAAGGATGAGACCGCCCAACTGTCCGTCTCCGTGAACGAAATGATCGATCAATTGCGGGAATTGATCGGACATACGATGGCTTCCTCGCAAAACGTCGCCGCGGCTGCGCAGCAAATTGCGGCGAGCACGGAGGAAATCGCCAGCGGTTCCAATACGCAAGCGAGCTCGGCGCAAACGATCAACGAGCTTTTCCGCGAGTTGTCTAGAGCCATCGATGCGGTTGCCGGAAACGCCGAAGAGGCGTCTTTGCTGTCCGGTCAGACGAAGGAGAGCGCTCAAGCGGGCATGCTTGTCGTTCAAACGTCCATCGAAGGAATGAACCGTCTCAGCGAACAAATGGCTTTATTGCAAAAAGACTCCGAAAAAATAGGCGAAATATTGGAACTCATCGATGAAATTGCAGATCAAACGAATTTGCTTGCTTTGAATGCCGCGATCGAGGCGGCGCGGGCGGGGGAACAAGGCAGAGGATTCGCCGTGGTAGCGGACGAGGTGCGCAAATTGGCCGAGCGAAGCGGCGGCGCGACGAAGCAGATCGGCGTTATCGTCAGAGGAATGCAGCAAAATACGAATCTTTGCGTCAGCACGGCGGAAGAAGCGGTCAATATGGCGCAGCGGACGGGGGAAGCGCTGCAGGATATTATGGGCAAATCGAACGAAACTGCGCAACAGGTGGCGGAAATCGCAGCTGCAAGCGAGGAGCAGGCCGCACAGGCCGGCGAGGTGTTGAACGCGATCGACACGATCGCCTCCGTCAGCGAAGAAGCGGCTGCCGCTGCGGAAGAAACGGCTTCTTCCTCGCAATCGCTCGCGGAGCTCGCCGAAGATTTGAACGAATCTGTATCGCTCTTCAAACTGCAATAACGGCGGAGAGGCGAGCATTCGTTTAGGAGGTTCGACGTGAAATTCGATAAGCCGTCCATTTCGCATACGAATATGGAACAATTTGACGAGCAATTGAAACTATTAGACCGGAAGCTGCTGCAGTTGGAAGAGGGGGCCGATATCGGGAAGATCAGGGAATTTATACATAGCATCGAGGAACATCCTTCTTCGAATATCCATGCGGCACAGGCGGGCCAAACGATTAGCGTCGATGCGGAGCGGCTTGCGCAGCTGCAACATGTAGCCTCCGAATTAATGGTCGGCAGCACCCGCTTGAACGATGTAAACGAGCGTCTGCGCCAGGAAATAGCGGATTCGTGCGGACAAGGCGTCTTGCAGCAGTTGAACGAGGTGACCGCAAGGATAAGCCGGACGATATCGGCGCTTCAAGAAGGGGTTGTGAAAACGCGGCTGTTGCCGCTCCAGCGGCTTTTTCGGCGGTATCCCCGTTTCGTGAGGGATATATCGCGCAAATTGAATAAGGAAATCGACTTCCTGATGGTTGGCGAACATACGGAACTCGACCGGGAAATGATCGATAAAATCGACGAACCGCTCGTCTCGCTGTTATGCAAAGCGGCGGTCCATAACATCGAAAGCGCGGAAGAACGGCAAAAAGCCGGAAAACCGCGCAAAGGCACGCTGCTGATGAAAGCGTCCCGTCTTGACAACGAAGTCGAAATCGTCATCGCCGACGACGGGAAAGGCCGCGGCTCGCAAGATATCGATACGGTTCAAGCCCAAATCCGTCAGCTTCAAGGCCGCCTGGACATCGATGAAACGCCGGGCAAAGGGACGACGATGACGATTCGGCTGCCGCTATCGTCGGCTACCGTTCGCGCCTTGCTGGTACGGCTTGGCGCCGAAGTGTACGCGATGCCCCTTCAGCAGGTCGTTGAAATCGTCCGGCTGCGGCCGGATGAGATCAGCACCGTTCAAGGCCGCGACGTATGCGTCATTCGCGAAACGGTGCTCCCGCTCGTACATCTTCGGCGCGCGCTCAAGATCGTCGCGAAGCCGGAATGCGAAACCAACGCCCGAATGTTGCGCATCGTCATTGCGGAAGCCGAAGGCCGGCGCGTCGCGCTCGCCGTGGACGAAACATTGGGCACCCGGGAAATGATCGTGCAGCCGCTGGGAGAATATTGGGCGGACGTCCCATTTGTCTCGGGATCTACCATTATGGGCGACGGCAAAGTCGCTTTCATTCTCGATATGGCATCTATATCGGCCGAGGGCGGAGCATGAATCCGACTGGCACCGGCGTTGGCAAAAGAGGCCGGATCCGCATGAATGAAATTTTCATTGGAAGTCCACGTCATTTATTGACGGATACAACTTAACGGATTGACAGGGTCTTATTTTGAAAAATCAGGGCTATTTTTTAAAATAACGGATTTTCGGCCCGATAAATGAGCCGATTCCTAGGAATAGGCCAGGTTTTCGGCATTTTCGTTCCATATAAGACCCTGAAAATCCGTTATTTATACAATTCGCCTCAATAAACGGGAAATAAGACCTTGAAAATCCGTTATTGTAACATTTCGGCGTGAACCGACCTCGCATGCCAAACCCACTAGCCAATCAAAAGTACACTAGCCAATCAAAAGTAAATATCCTTGCCGTTCAAGTCGAGCCGGTACGTCCGAATTCGCGTAGTACCCCGGTCCGGCTGGAGCCACGTTTTCTCTTTTAAACCGTGCAGCAATTTGCGTGCATACTTATTTTCGAAGCCGAGATGATCGCAGACGTCTTGGGGGGACAGCGGTCTGCTTAACCGCAAAGCCAACCTGACGATTTCTTTTTCAATAATGGTTAATGAGACGCTCTGCTTCTCCTCTCCAAACCATCGGCCCATGAATTGCTGTATGATCTGCTGGCACAGGCGGGGTCTCTCCTTCAGATCGTCGTATGAGAAACGGAGGACGCGCCAGCCGTCGATCGTGAGATGATTCTGGCGCAGCAAATGATCTGAAAATTGCCAGCGTGATATATTGCGCCAATGCGGACCGTACCCGTCAATCTCAATTGCAAGCCGGAAGAAAGGGCGGATATAGGCAAAGTCTAGAAACCGGCAACCGTCCTTGAAATCAAACACTTCATATTCCGGATGAAGATCTTGGAAATGTCCGAAAGCCGGCCACCAAACCTGGTTAAGAAATAGCTTTTCAGCATGGCCGCAACCGTCCTCCAGCCTCTTTCGACGTTCTCCGTTGCGTTTTTGCAGATGAGCGTTAATAAACAATTCATAACTTTCTTCGAAATTCATACCGTTTCGTCGCCTCCTAATAAAAGAACGCCGCCCGATTAACAGGACGAATCCTGCAATGGAGCGGCGTGTGCTTCACGTCGTTTTCATAAATTTTACCATAGGGACTGCAGCGCTTCAATCGAATATGTACAATCTACGCGAGCGCCGAAAGACGGTCTGTTTTACTCTTCTTCAAAATCGATTATAATGTTGCTTATTATCTCATGAAGGAGAATGCACGGCATGAGTTCCATGGGACAGCCAGAATTGAACAAGTCCGATTCGCGGGCGGCGCAGCTTCGCATGACGTATTTCTATATGTTTATGGTCTTTACGCCGGGGGCGGCCGTCTATTCTTTTTTTCCGGTGTACTATAAAGAGGTAGGATATACGGATGCGATGTACGGCATGCAAAATGCGCTCATTCCGATCGTAGGAATGGCGGCCAATTATTTATTCGGTTATACTAGCGACAAAACGAGCCGGATGAAAGGCATTATTCTCGGTTTGCTGCTTGCGATGACGGCATTGATGTTCGTCTTGTTTCGAATTCAGAACCCTTGGACGGTCATGGGGTTTATTTTATTGTTTCAATTCGTCTGGATCCCGATCAGCGTGCTGACGGAAAGTATGGCGATGCTGCAGGCGAAGCGGCTGGGCAATACCTATGCGGTCATTCGCGGCTTCGGAGCGGCGGGCTTTGCCGTTTCGGCCGTGGCGATCGGCTGGATGCTGGACCGCTTCCCCGGCCATCGGACGCTAAGCTGGATCATGATCGCCCTATCCCTTGGAACGATGGCTTGCTTGCTGCCGATCCGGGATCCGCGGGATCGGAAGATTGCGGGTGCCGCAGACCGGGGCGGAACGAGGCCGAAAGTGAACATGCGCGAGCTTGTGGTGTATGTGAAGGATAAACGGTTTATTTTTTTTATGCTCGTACTTGTGATGATGAACATTTCGTTTGTGATGAACGATCAATATTTCAGCTTTTTGATCCGGGAACGGGGAGGAACGCAGTTTGATATCGGGCTCGGCTGGATGCTGCCTGCCGCGATCGAGGTCGGGGTGTTTATGTATCTCGGGCGCAAAGGCGGGAGGTTCCGGCCGCTCGTAATGCTCGCGGCGGCGGCGCTTATCTTCGGCATTCGCGCGCTGGTGCTGGCGTATGCCGCCAATCTGACGCTAATATTGGTCTTCCAAGCGGTGCAGGGCGTGGCGATCGCGTTCTATCTCGTCAACTTGGCGGAATATATGATGATTCTGATCCCGGACCGCTTCCGCTCGAGCGGACAGGCGATTTTGAATATGGTGATGAGCATCGGCGCCACGGTTACCGGCAGCTTGCTCGGAGCGACGCTGTACAATAAGTTCGGGATCGAAACGATATACGGCGTTTCCGCCGCTCTCGTACTGACCGCCATTCTCGGCTTCGTCATCGGCCAGCGGCTGGAGCGGCAGGCGGAAGCGAACCGCCGGGCGGCCGCGCCCGTATCGGCGGACGGTGCGATGTAGTCCCGATACCCTTTACGATTCTAATAATTTCAATACGACATGACAACAGTATTCCGGATCGTAAGGGGTATGGTTCGGATTCATGAGGCCGCCTTCGCTTTCCTGCAAAGATTGCAGACGGTTGAACCATTTGTCGATCGTTTCCGTCGACGTCAATATTTCCGCAAAACCGTTTTTGACGAAATATTCGCAATTTTCCTCTTCTTGTCCCGGAATGGGACGGTAGAACAACATCGGAATTTGCTTGGCCAAGCCTTCGGTACAAGTCATGCCGCCGGGCTTCGTAATGAGCAAATCCGAGACGTCCATCAACTTGTTCACCTCATGGGTATAGCCGAGAATATGAATGTTCGGATGCTGGAACCGGGGATCGTTCTGCATTTTTTGAATCATTTTCTGATTGCTGCCCATACAAATAAGAAGCTGAACGCTCTCGCGCCAGCGGGACATGTACGTAAGCAGTTCCTCGTCGAACATCAGCCCCCAGCCGCCCCCCATAATCATCGCCGTAGGCATCTCTTTCAAGCCGAATTGCGCCCGCACTTCCTTCTTGTCATGCCGTTTCCAGAAGTTCGGGTGCACCGGGATGCCCGTCACTTCGATCCGGCTGGGGTGAATGCCGCGCTTCAGCAGAAGCTCCTCTACGTGCGGGGTCGAGACGAGAAATTTATTCACTTCCGGGTTGATCCAAGTTCCATGCGCATCGTAATCCGTAATCAGCGTAAACAACGGAATATCCAGGCCGAGACGCTTCAACCGCGACATGACGATCGTCGGAAACGGATGCGTACATACGACGATATCCGGATTCAACTGCCGGATGACTTGGGAAGCTTGGGTATAGAAAATGCGATGCATCGCAAGCTTGGTGAATCGGTTTACAGATTTGTCGTATTTTTTGCGGTAAAAAAATCCGACCAATTTCGGCTTCGAGCTGACCGTTTTGCGGTAAGCGGACACAATTAAAGGACCTACCGTCGGATTTAAAAATTTGCCCAGCTCGATGACACGGGTCTGTACTTGCGGACAAATCTGCTTCATTCCAACCGCCAACGCGTATGCCGCTTGCGTGTGTCCTGTGCCAAACGCTTCGGATAGAAGTAGGACTCGTTTTTTTCGCATATTCTCACCTGCTTCCATTATACCCAATTTACGTTATTAGGTGTATTGCTATGTACTGAACGTTGGCCGATTGCCTATGTAAAGGAATCATTTCATAGATTCCGAGTATTATGACGATGGAACCGGGACGCAACCCTTCAAATAGGGAAAGGATATGACCGATGTCCTTGCAATCCCGTCCCAAGCATGCTACATTAATCAATGACCCTTTGACCGTTTCCGTTCAATAGTCAAAAAATAGATCTTGATGCGCCTGCGCAGGAGGGGATTGTACCATGGCAGTGGACCGCAGAAAACAAATTCTGGAAGCGGCCGCCAAGTCTTTTGCCTTGTTCGGATATAAGGCGACGACGATGGATCAAGTGGCCAAAATCGCGAATGTCGGAAAAGGAACGATCTATACGTTTTTCACCAATAAGGAACAACTGTTTGATCAAATTGTACAACAAGTGATTCAAGAAATGAAGCAAATCGCCGACCGGGAAATCGATCCGGACAAGCCGTTTTTTGAAAATTTGTACCGGGTATTGGATCGGGTGCTCGATTTTCGCGCAAAGCACGAGCTTATTATTAAATTATCCCATGAATTGCGGGAATTCGGAACGCCGATGGCAAACAGCGGACTGGACAAGGTGGAACAGGCGATGCTGGCCTATATCGAACGCGAAGTCGCCCAAGCGGTCGCCAAGAAAGAAATTCGGCCGGTCGATCCGAAGGTAACGGCATTTATTATGCTCAAATTATATACGGCGTTGACCTCGCAATGGAGTCATGCGAATCCGCCGCTTCGCAAAGAAGAAATTCAACGGCATTTCCAAATTCATTTAATCGAAGGGTTGGCTCGGTAACTTCCTCGGTTCGTCCCGTGTTAAACGGCGCGACTGAGGTTTTTTTTCGACAAAAATAGAATAAATGTTTTTTTGTTGACATGCATAGAACGACAACATTACCGAGACAGGTACTTTATAATTATTTTTGTTGCTTCCTGGGTCGATGCAAAATATTGAATATGACGGATGGGCGGGATACATAGTATGGAAGAAGCGAGGAAGTACGAAGCCGGCGCGGAAGATACGAAGCATCCAAGGAACGAAAAAATCGAATTGGACGTTCAAACCATTTTGCATCAAATGGGTATTCAGGAGGATCGATGGCCGTCCGACATCATTGGTCCAATTCAACGGAAATCCGACTATTAAACAAAAACAAATACAATCCTCATCCGATCCGCTTTCCTTGTTCATGATCGGGCCTGAGGATTGTTTTTTCATTTCAACATACGTTCGGCGCGCACAAAAGCGATAAACCGCTTCGCTTCTTCTTCCGTCAGCTTGCGGCCGTCCACCGTAAGGCTGAACCGTTCCAACAAATCCGCATCGGATAATTCCAACTGATCCGTAAATTGGCGCACTTCGCTGTCCATCGTCGATTTCGGATCGAACGTGCGGCCGATTAAATAATCGATCGAAACTTCGAATAGATCTGCAAGTTGCATTAACGTTTCGAAATCCGGTTTTCTTCTGTTTTTTTCATAATGCGAGAGAGCCGCGCGCGTAATCCCGATGGATGCGGCAAGTTCTTCCTGCGTCCATCCCTTCTTCTCGCGCAATTCCGCAATCCGATTTCCATATTTCATAAATTCCCTCCTGACTCCGACTTGAACAAAAAAACGCTTGACATGCTACAAAATGTATCGTAAGTTATAGATACAAATTGTATCGAATGCCAAAATAGATACATTTAGTATCATTATATCCGCCCAAAGCATGGGGATATACCATTCGCATGAGCATGCTTGGGCAGCGTGAATTCTCGATTAAAGGAATGAAAATATGAATCAGAGCGTATCGCCTCAGCCGATCCGGCTTCGTTTGTCGCCTTCGGTCAAAGCGGATTTGTCGATTGCCTGCATTCATGGCCGCGTGATCGATTGCAAAAAGGTGCCTGTATTAATATTAGCGCTCAGTCCGGTCTCCATGGAAATAACGACCAATCTGCTGTTGCCGGTTTTCGGTCATTATGTGCTCTCCTTCGAATTTCAAATCGAGCAGGTATGGCTGAAGCAATACGGACAAGTGGCGCTGAGGAAAAAAGAGGATAATCTGTATCGATACCACATCTCTTTCGTTCCGAACGAATCGAATCGGCGCATGCTGACCGGATTGCTGAACGCGTACATACGCCGTACGCGCCCCAAGCATGTGGAAATTCATCAATTGTACAGCAAGCTGTCGCGTTACGATTCCATCGTATAGCAGGACCTTTTTTTAGATATTCCTTCTTATTTTACTATATTTCGCAATGAACCGCATTAATTCTTTAACACTAGTTATTTGGGTGATTTGTATGATAGACCTCCATTGCCATATATTGCCGGGCCTCGACGACGGTCCGAAAACGGCGGAAGGGTCTTTGAAGCTGGCGGCGGCAGCCATTCGGAACGGAATACATACGGTCGTAGCGACGCCGCACCATGCGACGAGGCGTTACCATAATTCGGCATCGAAAATCCGGAAAGCGGTCGATCGAATGAACGAACGTTTGCGGCTGCGAAGCATGCCGTTGACCGTGCTGCCGGGTCAGGAATTTCGTCTTCATCCGTCTTATTTATCGGACTACGACCGGGGGAAATTGCAGACATTGGCGGACAGCATGTATTTGTTAGTGGAATTGCCTTCCCGGGCGATTCCGCCCTATTTCAACGAGTTTGCGGAATGGATGAGCCGTTCCCGCCTGCAAATCGTCATCGCGCATCCCGAGCGCAATTTGGAAGTGGTGGAGCGGCCCGAATTGCTGCTTGAATGGAGGGAGCGCGGCATCTTCTTGCAAGTGACCTCGCAATCGCTGCTCGGATTGTTCGGCCGAAGAATTCAGCGTACCGCCGCGATCATCTGCAAACGCAAGTGGGCGCATATGCTCGCCTCCGACGCGCATAACACGCTGCAGCGCGGCTTTTACTTGCGGCAAGGGTACGAAACGCTGAAACAATTGGGAGGGGCGGATTACGCCCGTTGTTTGCAGCGCAACGCCGAACGTTTAATTCGCGGCCAAACCGTCGTTTCGTGCAAGCATCCATTGGATCAACCTATAAATACGGAGGCGAGGGATTCGCAGTGGAACTGAAGGAACTCATTCAAACGTTCAAAAAAAGGTTCTGGCTCATTCTGGCGGCCGTTGCGCTCGGCACCGGTGCAACGGGGCTCGTAACCTTTTATTATATTACCCCGCAATACGAAGCGTCTTCCAAGCTGATCGTCAATAAATTGTTCGCGGACGAATCCCCGCAGCCGGATGTGAATTCGATCAACACGAACATTATGCTCATTAATACCTATAAAGAGATCATTCAATCGACGGCCGTTATGGATAAGGTGGTACAGCGGTATCCGAATTTGAACGTTCCTGCGGAAACTCTTGTTCACAAGGTGCGGGTTCATTCCGTACGCGAATCGCAGATCATGACGCTCACAGTCAAGGATGCGAATTACGGCAGGGCGGCGGAAATCGTCAATTCGGTTGCGGCGGTATTTCAAGAGGAAATTCCGAAAATTATGAATGTCGACAATGTGACGATTTTGGATAAGGCCAAACCGGGCGAATCCGTGACTCCGGTCAGCCCGAATATGCAGCTTCATATCGCCGTCGGCTTTGCCTTATCTTTGCTGCTGGGAATTGCGGTCGTATTTTTGCTGGAATATTTGGACGATACGCTCAAGAACGAGGCGGAGGTCGAACAGTATCTCGGGCTTCCGACGCTAGGCGTAATCATGAAAATTCAAAAGAAAGATTTGAATGGCAAGACGGTGCATACCGAGAAAAATCAAGCGGGTGAACAATATGCCACGGTTAGCTCATGAACAAAAGCTGGTGATGGAAATCAATCCGAAATCGCGCATTTCCGAGTCGTTTCGGACGCTCCGGACCAATATTCGGTTTGCGAGATGGGAAAATCCGGTGAGGACGTTATTGATCACTTCGGCCGTGCCGGGGGAAGGGAAAACGACGACCGCCGCCAATCTGGCGGTTTCCTATGCGCATGAAGGCAAAAAAGTGCTCCTCGTCGATGCCGATTTACGGAAGCCTTCCTTGCATCTTATGTTCGGCCAAACGAATCTTTACGGTTTGACGAATCTGCTCACGAACGAAAGGCCGGATCAAGAGGCGATCCGGGAAAGCTATATTCCGAATCTGTCGCTCGTCCCGTCCGGCACCATTCCGCCGAACCCGGCGGAAATTTTATCGTCGTCCCGATTGGACTCGTTGCTGGAAGAGTGGAAGCGGCAATTCGATATCGTCATCTTCGACTCCCCTCCGACGTTGGCCATTACCGACGGATTGGTCGTGGCGACCCGCTGCGACGGAGTCATATTGGTCGTTCAAGCCGGGAAAGTCAAACTTGAACAGGTTCGGAAGGCGAAAATGAATTTGGAACTAGTCAAGTCCACCGTTTTGGGCGTCGTTCTAAATCATGTAAGACGAAGCAAAACGACGCAAGCGAATTTGCAATACTACGAAACGGACGAATAAGAGCGAGCGGCTTGCCGGGCAAGAAGAGGCCGGCTGCAGGTAATGTCTACTGTACCTATACCACCGTAGGCACTCGATCATGCTGTGGGTGCAAAACCTTAGACGTTCATCGTCGATGGTGTGATGTGAGGCGGGGTTAAATGCCCTTTATTGCTTTATTGCTTTTATTCATTAAAATCAACGGTGCGAACATGCGCCGATAGAGGTTGGAGTTATGCCGTTTTTGCGCGGGCAATCCGATTGGAGGGTTAAAACGGTGCAACTGCAATTTTTATAAAAAATGAACTGCTGTCCGAAATGGGAGGAACGATATGAAGTACGAGAAGCGAATGGCCATGTTGCTTGGAATGGATTTTTTGCTGATAGGGGCAAGCGTTTATTGGTCATACTTTCTTCGCTTTGACGGCGCGATTCCGGACGACTGGGTCCGGCAATTGGCCGTTTATGTTCTTATTTCAAGCGTAATTCATCTATCCTTGATGCACTATTTCAAGTTGTACAAAAGAATATGGAAGTTTGCGAGCATCGGTGAAGCCGTATCGATTATAAGGGCGATCGCAATCGGCAGCATCGTATCCTATGTCTTCCATATTGTCATTATGCGAGAACCGGTGCAGCTCGAAATAGCCTTCCTCTCTTTCGTAAACGTATTGTTCGCCGTCGGCGGCTCGCGATTCGTCTGGAGAATCGTTCGGGACGGATACGATAAGCGTGGCGGGAAAAAGGACCGAGCGTTAATTATCGGTGCAGGCAGCTGCGGAAGCATGATCGCGAAAGAATTGAAGTTCAATTCATCGGCGAATATGATTCCGGTTTTGTTCATTGACGACGACAACGCGAAGCATAAATGCCAGGTACACGGCATCCCGGTAATCGGAGGCAGAGAGATGATCCACAAAGCGGTCGAACAGTACGACATCGGCCAAATCATTATCGCCATCCCGTCCGCGTCGAAATGCGAAATGAAACGGATCATCGAGCTGTGCAAGTCGACCAAAGCGAAATTAAAGCTTATTCCGATCTTGAACGATTTGATCGAAGGCAAAGTCAGCATTAACGAAATACGCGACGTCGAAGTCGAAGACCTGCTGGGGAGAGAACCGGTCACGACCGATTTGCATGGCATCGCCGGCTATGTGGAAGGAAAAACCGTGCTCGTCACCGGCGCGGGCGGATCGATCGGTTCGGAATTGTGCAGGCAGGTTGCCCGTTTCCGTCCGGATCGGCTGCTGCTGCTCGGCCATGGCGAAAACAGCATCTACAACATCGAGATGGAACTGAGGCGCAGCTTCCCCGGGTTAGCGCTGATGCCGATTATTGCCGACATTCAGGATATGGCGCGGATGGACGAAGTGTTCCGGCAGTATCGGCCGCAGGTCGTCTTTCATGCGGCGGCCCATAAGCATGTTCCGCTGATGGAGCGAAATCCCGCCGCAGCGATCAAAAATAATGTGCTGGGCACGAAAAATGTGGCGCAATGCGCAAGCAAGTATGCCGCCGAACGTTTCGTGCTCATATCGACGGATAAGGCGGTGAATCCGACCAACGTCATGGGGGCGACGAAGCGGCTGGCGGAAATGATCGTCCAAAGCTTGAGCAGGAACAGCCAAACGGTATTCGCCGCCGTACGCTTCGGCAATGTGCTCGGCAGCCGCGGCAGCGTCATTCCCCGCTTCAAGGAACAAATCAAGCAAGGCGGCCCCGTCACGGTCACGCATCCCGACATGGTCCGCTATTTTATGACGATTCCGGAGGCGGTGCAATTAGTCATTCAAGCGGGCGCGCTGGCGCAAGGCGGCGAGGTGTTCATTCTCGACATGGGCAAACCGGTGCGAATCGTCGACTTGGCCAAAGACTTGATCCGCCTGTCCGGATTCGAGCCGGACAAGGATATCTCCATCGAATTTACCGGCATTCGCGAAGGAGAAAAATTGTTCGAGGAACTGCTTACCGACGAAGAAGGGATTTCGTCGACGAAGCATGACCGGATTTATATCGGCAAGCCGGCGGTTGTCGATGCGGCGCCGTTGTTTGCGGAAATCGACCGATTGCATGAAATCGTTATGCAGCAAGACCTCGAAACGTTCCGCACGCTGCTGCAACTCGTCGTTCCCGGTTATCATGCCGCTCCCGAGGAGGCGCAGACCGCGGCCGTTCCGGGACAAAGCGAAGAAGTTTACGCTTTGGCGGGAGCTTAGAGAGGACGTGTCATTTCATCCGGATGAAACTTATACGAACCGCGCCGTCGCTGCGCTTCAATTTTGCATGGACCTTCGCGGGCAACGTTGTTTATGCGCTCTGCCAATGGGCGCTCATCGCCATGATGGCCAAATGGGGCGGAGCGGCAATGGTCGGCCAATATTCGCTTGGCCTGGCCGTTACGGCGCCCGTCTTTATGCTCGCAAACTTGCAGCTTCGTTCCATTCAAGCGACGGATTCCGAGCGCCAATACGCATTCGGGGATTACATGGGACTAAGGCTGTGCACTTCCGTCTTGTCCGTTGCCGTCATCGCGGCGATCATGGCGATGAATCGCCATTCTTGGGAAATGACGGCCGTCGTGCTGCTAATCGGCTGTTCCAAAGCGATCGAGTCGGTGAGCGACGTCGTCTACGGCATGCTGCAGCAGCGGGAAAGACTGGATCTGATCGCAAAATCGCTGCTCGTCAAAGGGCCGTTGTCGCTGCTTACGATCGCATTGCTCCTATGGACGACCGGAAGCCTTGTCGTATGCGTCGCCGGTTTATGCGCGGTTTGGCTGCTCGTTCTCGTTGCGGCCGATATGCGATACGGCGCCCGATTCGAAACGTTGAAGCCGCGCTTGCGGCTTCAACAGCTTCGCTCCTTGGCCAAGCTTAGTTTCCCGCTCGGCATCGTCATGATGCTCATATCGTTAACCGACGCGCTTCCGCGCTATTTTATCGAATCGATTCTCGGTACGGAAACGTTGGGCTTCTATGCGTCGCTGGCTTATTTTATCGTTGCCGGAAGCACGGTCATGGGGGCGCTGGGACAAACGGCGAGCCCTCGGCTGGCCCGTTACTACGCGGAGAGGCGAACGGCGGACTACAAACGTTTGCTATGGAGGATGGGGGCGCTGGCGGCAGGTTTGGGCGCCGCGGGAACAGTCGTCGCGGCCGTTGCCGGCAAACCGATATTGGCGCTTGTATATACGCCGGAATATGCAGCGTACGGACCATTGCTCGTATGGATGATGGGGTACGCCGCCATATCCTACGCCGCTTCCTGTCTCGGGTACGGCATGACCGCGGCGCGCTTGTTTGCCGTGCAGCCTTATATATTTGCGTTGACGGCGCTTGCAAGCTTCCTCTCGCTGTGGCAGCTGGTGCCGCTCCACGGCGTGTACGGCGCGGTATATTCGCTTATGATCGCGGGAGGCGTTCAGGCGGCCGCGAGTGCGGCGGTCGTCGCGTATGCAGTATGGAAAAATCGAAAACGCGAGGGTGATCGTTTTGTCGCAACAACCGCTTAGAATTTTATTTTTTTTCGGAGTGATGAACCGCGGAGGGGCCGAGACGTTCGTCATGGACGTGTATCGGCATATCGACCGCAGCCGGATTCAGTTCGATTTTGTCGTCCATTCGCATAGAGAAGGCCATTTCGATCGCGAAATATACGAATTGGGCGGACGAATTTTCCATATTGCCGCTCCGGTATGGAGCCGGCTGTGGAAATACGAAAGGGACGTTCGCCGCATCTTGACGGAATACGGGCCGTTTGCCGGCGTACATAGCCAGCTGTATTATTTCTCGGGACTCGTCTTGCAATCGGCGAAAGCATGCGGCATACCGATTCGAATCGCGAACAGCAACAGCATACGGGACGGTTACCGGGATACGCCGCTAAGAACGATGTACCGGCGCATGATGCAAAGAAAGATCGCCGCCTGCTCGACCCACATGCTGGGCGTTTCGACCGCCGCGTGCAAGTCGTTATTCGGCGACGATTGTTTTGCCTCCGGCAAAGTGAGGATCGTGCCCAACGGGATTCATACGGATAAATACCTCCGTTTGCCCGAAGACAAACAGCAACTGCGCCGCAAGCTTGGCTTGCCCGAAGATACGCTGCTGATCGGCCATGTGGGACGTTTCGATCCGCCGAAGAACCACCGGTTCCTTCTCCGCGTGTTCGCAGATTTGCTTGCGCGCGTTTCGAACGCCCACTTGCTCCTTGCCGGCGACGGCCCTTTGCGTGCGGAGATCGAGCAGACCGCGTCCCGGTACGGGATCGAGGATCGCGTCCTATTGCTCGGCGTGCGCGACGACGTTCCGGATTTGCTCGCCGCGATGGACGTATTCGTATTCCCGTCTCTCTACGAAGGGCTCGGTTTGGCCGCGATCGAATCGCAGGCGGCGGGAGTGCCGTCCGTCATTGCGCGAACGGTTCCGGGGGAAGTCGATTTGGGGCTCGGATTGATTGCGTTCGCCGATCTGGAGGAACGGACCGACGGGTGGGTGGAGGCGATTTTGCGCCAGCGCGGCCGGGGGAAAATAAGCCGGGATGCGATCGAGCGAAGAATAATCGAGCGGAATTTGGAAATTTCGCAATCGAGCCGGTTGCTCCAATCGATTTACTGTTCGGCTCATAACACCTAACGGAACCTATTGATTGAGGCGAAAGGAATATGCTTATGCTATCTCGGGTCAAGATCGAGGCCCCGCGATCCGATACCGGTACGCGGCGCATGACGGGCGATTATCGCAGTTTTCTTATTTCCTGTTACGCGTGTCTTCTCGCGGCAACCGGATTTTTGGCTTTACAACCGAACTTATGGCATTGGTTCGTGATTCCGGTGCTGCTATGCGGTATCGCGATCGGGACGGACGCCGTCGACTGGCTGAGGGGGAAATCCGATCCGTTCGATCTTTTCGGCGTTATCGGCATGCTGGGCGTGCATTATTTTTTTCTCGCTCCGCTGCTTCACGTGCATTGGAACATATGGATGGGCGAGGTCAGCCCGCCCGACGATTGGAGAGAGTGGCTAGGGTATCTCTCCATTTTTAATTTTATCGGGATCATGATCTACCGCATCGCGCGCAATGTAAGATGGGGAACGAGACGGAAGGCCGCGAAGCGATGGGTTGTCAATCAACGCGCCTTCCTACCCGTCTGGTTTGCGTTTCTTGCCGCGACGCTGGCTCTGCAATTGATCGTCTATGCCCGGTTCGGCGGTATCGGCGGCTATATTCAATCGTATACGGAAGGAAACGCTTTTCAAGGATTTGGCATCGTGTTTATGTTCTCGGAAAGTTTTCCGATCGTGCTGGCGATCGGCGCGGCGCTGCTGTTGAAGCAGAAAAACGTTTCGGTCCCGGGCTGGGCCGTGCTGTTCGCGGCATTGACCGCATTCACGCTGCTGCAGCTGCTGTTCGGAGGGCTGCGCGGCAGCAGGAGCAACACGCTATGGTCGCTGTTTTGGGCGGTCGGCATCATTCATTACTATATCCGGCCCGTCACAAGGAAAGTGATTCTAGTCGGCCTTTGCTTTACGTTTTTGTTTATGTACATATACGGTTTTTACAAGGACCAGGGACTGGAGGGATTGAGCGGCATGCTGAACCGTTCGGCGGCAGCCGAGCAGGACGGCGGACAGCATAAGTCGTCGTGGCGGATGACGCTGCTTGGCGACCTGGCGCGCAGCGATATTCAATCCTATGTTCTCTACCGGGCCGTCCGCTATCCGGACGAGTACGGCTACGCTTACGGCTCCACTTACGGCGGCGCCCTCGCTCTGCTCGTTCCGCAGTTCGTATGGCCGGATAAGCCGCCCACGAAAGAAAAGGCGGGGACGGAGGCGCTGTTCGGCGAAGGATCGCACGTTCCCGGGCGATTCGAATCGTCAAGGGTATACGGCTTGCTCGGGGAGAGCCTCATCAACTTCGGCATTTGGTCGATTCCCGCGGCGTTCGCGGTATGGGGCTTCATCATCGGCGCCATTCGCAGATTGTCGGAAGCGTGGCGCCATCAAGACGTTCGGCTGCTGCTGCTGCCGCTGCTGATCAATTTATGTTTCGTTCTATTGGTCGGAGACTCGGACAATATCGTGTTTTTTATTGTAAAATCGGGATTTATGCCGTTTCTGTTCCTATGGCTGGTCACGAAACGGGATGAACGATTGGGGGGGTTGTAATGAGGAAAGGGCATTCGTACGCACCTTTTATTTTATTTGCGGTGACCGTTTCCCAAAGTATCGGGTTTATTGAAGGGCAAATCGCCTTCCTGCGCCGGAACGGATACCGCGTCGGCGTCGTAAGCTCGCCGGGCCGCGTCGGGTGCGAAGGGGCGGAGGTGTACTCCGTGCCGATGAAGCGGGGGATTTCCCCGATGAGGGATGTTGTAAGTCTATGGAAATTGTTCCGTTTGTTTCGCCGCCTGAAGCCGACGGTCGTCAACGCCGGAACGCCGAAGGCGGGACTCCTGTGCAGTATGGCGGCATGGCTTGCCCGCGTCCCGGTCCGCATATACACGGTCCACGGGTTGCGGTTCGAAACGGTAAAAGGGGCGAAGCGGGGACTGCTCATGCTGCTGGAAAAGGTAGCCGCGGGTTGTTCCCACCGCGTGCTGGCGGTCAGTCCCAGCTTGCGGAGCAAAATTGTCGATTGGCGCATCGCGCCGGAACGAAAAACGACGGTCGTTCTGCACGGCAGCAGCAACGGCGTCGATTGCGGCGCTTACGCGCCGACGGACGCGCTGCTGCGGAGGTCGAGAGAGATTCGCGCCGAGCACGGCATACCGGAAGACGCAGTCGTAGCCGGCTTTGTCGGCCGTCTTGCCAAAGATAAAGGGATCGAGGAACTGGTCGAAGCATTCGAGCAAGTGCAGCGGACTTATCCCGAATTGTATTTGCTGCTATGCGGCGATGATGAAGAAGAAGACCCGATCGGGCTGCCGACGCGGGAACGGATCGCGCGCAACGCTTATATTAAAACGGCGGGATTCGTATCCGACGTCGCTCCTTATTACCACAGCATGAATATGTTTGTGTTTCCCACTTACCGCGAAGGGATGCCTACGGTATTGCTGGAAGCGGGCGCGGCATCGCTGCCGGCGATCGCGACGGAAGCGACGGGATGCGTCGATGCGGTTGTCGCCGGCGTGACGGGGACGATCGTGCCGATCGGCGACAGCGGGCGGCTTGCGCGGGCGATCGAAGATCTGCTGGAACGGCCGGATGCGTCCAAACGGATGGGGGAACGGGCGAGAGAACGAATGGAACGGGATTTCGTCCCGCGGCAAATATGGACGGAACATTTGCGGCTTTATGAAAGCTTGCTGGATCGGCGAGGCTATCGTATCGGGGTGAAAATCGAAGCATGAAACTATTAGTGGCATTGGACACCCGTTTCTACCGGACCCCGGACGGCGCCGTCTGGACGCTCGCGCAGAACGGAGCCGGCTTCTGGGAACGGTATTTGGAAGTGTTCGACGAAGTGCTCGTTCTGGCGCGGGTCCGCGATATCGAAGCTTCTTCTTCCGGCTGGATTCGGGCCGATTCCGAGCGCGTGGCCTTCTACGGTTTGCCGTATTATATCGGCCCTTGGCAATATGTGCGTCAATGGCGCCGGCTGAAACGGGAAACAAGCCGGGCCGTCTCGTTATGCGACTGCGCGATGCTGCGGGTGCCCGGCACGATCGCGACGCTTGCCTGGCGCGAGTCGAAGCGGCAGAAGAAGCGGTTCAGCGTCGAAGTGTGCAGCGACGCCTGGGAGGCGCTAGCTCCCGGCACGGTCAAAAGTGTCGTGCGGCCGCTCGTTAGAGCGCTGGGGACGGTCCAGTTGAAGAAGCAGTGCCTGGAAGCGTTCGGGGCTTCCTATGTGACGGAGAAAACGTTGCAGCGCAGATATCCTCCGGGAGAGAAGACGGTCACGGCGCATTATTCTTCGCTTGAAATGGACGGCGGCATGTTCCGCTGCCATATTAGGGAGCCGAAGCGGCCGTTGACGATTTTGCATGTCGGCACGATGGAGACGCATTATAAGGCGCAGGATACGCTCATTCAAGCGTTGCGGATTTGTTTGGACCGCGGCTGCGACGTGCGGCTGCGTTTAGCCGGGGACGGCAGATGCAGGCCGGACTTCGAATTTCTTGTCCGCGAGCTGAAGCTGGAGGACAAAGTGACGTTTCTCGGCATGCTGCACGGATTGGAACAGGTGGCGGCGCATATGGACGAGTGCGATTTGTTCGTGCTCCCGTCGCTGGTGGAAGGGTTGCCGCGCGCATTGATCGAGGCGATGGCCCGCAGCATGCCCTGCATCGCTGCCGGAGTCGGAGGAATTCCCGAACTGCTCGGGCCAAGCGAATTGGTCGAGCCGGGGAATCCCGTCGCCTTGGCGGATAAAATCGAAGCCGTCATTGCCGATCCGCAGCGGATGGAAGAAATGGCGAGGCGAAATTATTTGAAGTCGCTCGAATACGCGCCGGAAGTTCTTCGCCGGCGCAGAACGGAGTTTTACCGTTCGCTCAGGATGAATGTCCATGCTGTGAACAAGGGGGAGGCGCGTTATGGAACTTGAGGAAAAAATAAAAACCAGAACGGCGGTGGCGGCCGTCGTCGGCTTGGGTTACGTCGGTTTGCCGCTGGCGATCGAAATGGTCAAGTCGGGTTACCGCGTCATCGGGATCGACGTGTCGCAAGCAAAGATCGGCAAATTGATGGCCGGGGAATCCTACGTCAAAGATGTGCCGCATGAAGATGTAGCGCAATGCGTCGAATCGGGACGATTTACGCTTAGCACGAGCTATGCTCCGCTGCACGAAGCCGATTCGATCAGCATTTGCGTTCCGACGCCGCTGCGCAAAACGAAGGATCCCGATATTTCTTACGTAACGGCCGCAGTCGATGAAGTGGTGAACGTGCTGACGAAAAATACGCTCATCGTGTTGGAAAGCACGACCTATCCCGGGACGTCGGAGGAATTGATCGAGCATGAAATCCGCACCCGGTTGGGTTATCGGATCGGAGAAGATTTTTTCGTCTGCTTCTCCCCGGAACGGGTCGATCCCGGCAACCCGTCTTATCATACGAAAAATACGCCGAAGGTTATCGGCGGAATTACGCCGAGATGCACCGAGATCGGGTCGATGTTGTACCGGAACATCGTAGATACGGTCATTCCCGTCAGTTCTACGAGAGTGGCGGAAATGGTCAAACTGCTGGAAAACACGTTCCGCAGCGTCAATATCGCGCTTGTCAACGAACTATCGTTAATGTGCGAGCGGATGGGAATCAACGTATGGGAAGTGATCGATGCCGCCGCCACGAAACCTTTCGGCTATATGCCGTTCTATCCGGGACCGGGAATCGGCGGCCATTGCATTCCGCTGGATCCGGTCTACTTGTCCTGGAAGGCGAAAACATACGACTTCTACACCCGATTCATCGAGCTTGCAAGCGACGTGAACGGCAATATGCCGCGGTTCGTCGTGCAAGAAATAAGCGATCTGCTCAATTCGCGCAAAAAGTCGGTGAACGGCGCGAACATAATGATGCTCGGCGTCGCATACAAGCGGGATATCGACGATGTCCGCGAATCTCCCGCCCTCGAAATTTATCATCTGCTCCGGGACAAAGGAGCCGAAGTGACTTATTACGATCCGTATGTTCCGCGCTTTGCCGATAAATATGGCAATGACTTGCATTCGGTCGACCTAAGCGCGGGGGCGCTCGCGCAAGCCGATTTGGTCATGATTGCGACGGATCACCGCTGCATCGATTACCGGTGGGTCGCCGCCCACGCCCCGCTCTTATTCGATGCGCGCAATGCGACGAAAGGCATTTGCGGGGATCATATTTATTTGCTTGGCGGCCAACGGGCGGCGGGCGACCGGATGCAAGGCCGCGCGGAGGTGGCTTATGTCTAGATACGTCGTTACCGGCGGGGCCGGATTTATCGGTTCCAATCTGGTTGAAGCGCTGCTCACGCAAGGACATGAAGTGACGGTGCTGGATAACTTCTCGACAGGCAAAAGAGAAAATTTGGAGCCGTTCATGCATCTTATCGACTTGATCGAAGGGGATATCCGGGATTTGGAAACATGCCGCGAGGCGGCAAGCGGCGCGGATTATATCCTGCATCAGGCGGCGCTCGGCTCCGTTCCCCGTTCTGTCGAGGATCCGCTGACAACGCATCTGAACAACGTGAACGGCACATTGAACATGCTGATCGCCGCCCGCGACGCGGGCGTGAAGAAGATCGTCCTCGCGTGCTCGTCGTCGGCCTACGGAAACGCGAAGGAGGCAGTGAAGAAGGAAACGCTCCCGCCCGCGCCGTTATCGCCGTACGCCGTCTCGAAGCTCGCGGCCGAACAATACGCCGCCGTGTTCTACGGCGTGTACGGTTTGCCTGCCGTCTGCTTGCGCTATTTCAACGTATTCGGGCCGAAGCAGGACCCTCTTTCGCAGTATGCCGCCGTCATTCCGCGCTTCGTCACGAAGCTCTTGCGCCGCGAGAAACCGGAAATTTACGGAGACGGCGAGCAATCCCGCGATTTCACCTATATCGACAATGTGGTGGCGGCGAATTTGCTTGCTTGCGCCGCCGGAGAGGAAGCAAACGGCAAGGTGTTCAATATCGCATGCGGCGAGCAAATTTCGCTGCGTCGGCTTTACCGGGCATGCTGCGACATGATCGGGACCGATATCGAACCGGCGTACATGGAAGCTAGAAAGGGCGACGTCGAGCATAGCTTGGCGGACGTGTCGGAGGCGAAGCGGCTTCTCGGTTACGAGCCGAAAGTCGGCTTCGAGGAAGGGCTGCGCCAAACGATCGGATGGTACGCGCGTCGGCATCAAGAAGGAGTCGCGGCCTTCAAGGCGGAGGCGGCCGTATGAAACGGATATTCGATGCGGCGGTTTCCGCGATCCTGCTCGTGTTGTTCAGTCCGGTTCTCGCCGTCGTCGCCGTACTCGTGAAACGCGAACTCGGATCCCCCGTTCTTTTTCGGCAGGAGCGTACGGGAAGGAACGGCGTCAACTTTCACATTCTCAAGTTCCGGAGCATGACGAATGGCACGGATGCGTACGGCAATTTGCTGCCCGACCAGCAGCGGCTTACGCGTTTCGGCTTGTTCTTGCGCAAATCGAGTCTGGACGAATTCCCGCAATTGTTCAGCGTATTGAAAGGCGATATGAGCCTTGTCGGCCCGCGGCCGCTCTTGCCTAGGTACGTTCCTTACTATACGGAGCGGGAGCGGCTGCGCCATACGGTACGGCCGGGAATGACCGGCCTGGCGCAAGTGAGCGGCAGAAACGCCTTGTCATGGGAAGAACGGCTCGAATTGGATGTGCAATACGTTGAGAACTATTCGTTTCGCCTTGATTTGAAAATTCTTCTGCTGACCGTCAAGAAAGTCATCGGCCGGGACGGAACCGTCGCCGTGCCTTCGTCGGTTATGCTCGATTTGGACGAAGAGCGCCGCGACGTATCCGGCGTTCCCTATTAAAACCTTTCAGGAGGAAAAGATGCAATCGTTAATTATCGCAAATCATGCAGCAACGCAAGCTGTCGATCATTGCCATTCTTCTCGCCTCAGGATCGTTTCCGAACTTCAATTTCCTTGGCTGCCTACTGCGGACGGGTCGGGTCAAACCGTACACCCGTCCGTCGTTTATTTTCCCGAGAAATGGAACGGCTACGCTTATTGGATGGCAGTATCGGGGTATAAGAACGGGATTGCCGCCTATGAGAATACCCATATCTTCGTCTCGAACGATTTGCTGGAGTGGACGGCGCCGCCGAATTTTACGAATCCGATCGATACGGCGGTTATCGGCGATTTCCAGTCCGATCCGAATCTGCTCTTTAAGGATGGCGTGCTGTATTTGTATTACAGGGACGGAAACACGCTTTTGCGCCGCATGACGACGGACGGATCGAACTGGGCCCCGCGCGAATTTTGCACGTCCGATGAGACGGTCGTCTCGCCTTCCGTCCATTATTTCTCGGGACAATGGCATATGTGGGCGGGCAAGCAGGACGAGGGCGGAGGACTTTATAGATACCAATCGAACGACGGAGTCCATTGGGGCGACGGGAGACGCTGCCGCACCAGCACGCGGCCGAATTTGACGATATGGCATTGCGACGTTTGGAGAGACGGGGCGCTGTATCATACGGTCGCTTCGGCGGGAACGGGCGGCTACAGCACGCTGAATACGACCCAATTGTATTACGGCAGCAGCATTGACGGCGAAAATTGGTATATCGACGAACTTCCATGCGTTCCGAAAGGAATCGATCAGCGGTTGGCCTGGCGCATCTACAAATCATGCGTCGTACCGCACGGCGGGAAGCAATTGCTGTTGGTCAGCGGCGGAGACAAACCGGGGGGCACTCAACTGTCCGCCGCCTGCTGGACCGAAATGTCGGCTTTCCCGAAGCCGGACTTTCCCCCGATCGACGAAAGATGGATCGACGATTACGGGACGATGGACGCCGGCGAACGGAAGGACTACGGATGGTTCAAGCCGTTTCCGTATCAACGGTTGCGCGGCATCGTCAAGCTGGAGCACGGGGGGACGCTCGTCGTCAGGCAAGGCGCGGATCCGGCACCCGCCTATACGTCGGTTCAAACGGTCGAATTGGATGCCGCCAAAGAGACGGAAATCGACATCGCCTTATCGTTTCCGTGGGTCAATGTGTCATTGCAGCATGCCGGATCGATCGCCGGATATGTGCGCAATTTTATTAGTTTATTGCGATAAGTCGCGAATTCCGACAATTCCGTATGAGGTGAGTATCCGAATATGTTCAAAGTAATAAGCCATATTGACGATCAGGAGTGGGACAGGTACGTCGGCCAATTCGACGACGCCGTTATGTGGAAGCTGGAATATTATCGTTTATATCTGAATGAAGGATTGCCCCAGGCCGCTGTTTACGAAGACGACGGCCAATTCGTTTTTTACCCGTATTTGAAAAAAACCATCGAAGGCGACTGGCTTCCCGAAACGTTGCGGAACCGATATTACGATATTAGCACCGCGTACGGGTTCGGCGGGCCGCTCGTGAAATGCAGTCCCGACCGCGAGGAACGGCTGATTGCGGAATTTCGGTCGGCGTTCGACCGTTATTGCCGTGCAAGCAACATCGTGACGGAATTCGCCCGCTTTCACCCGCTTCGGCCTTGCGCCGGCAAGCTTGCGAAGCATATGGACGTCGAGAAAAGAAAGCTGAACGTGTACATCGACATTAAGCCGGAATGGCGGGAAGAAGATTTTTTGAAATCGTATTTGAAAACAAGCCGGAAAAAGGTCAGGAAAGCGGAACGTCTCGGCGTTACCGCAACAGTCGATGAAACCGGGGAAAAGCTGGAGCAATTTCTGCAAGTGTACAATCATACGATGAACCGCCGGAAAGCGGCGGATTACTACTATTTCAGCTCCTCCTATTTCCAACATATCGTGTCCCGATTCCGCGGAAACTTCGTTTTTTTCCATGCGTGGTACGAAGGACGCATCATTTCGTCGGAACTGGCCTTCTACGACGACAAATATTTATACGCGTTTTTGGGCGGGACGCTGTTCGATTATTACCATGTCAGTTCCGAAAATTTCTTGAAGCATTTCGCGGTGATGTGGGCGCATGGCAAAGGGATTGAAAAGTATGTGCTCGGCGGCGGTTATCAAGAAAACGACGGTATCTTTATTTACAAAAAATCGTTCGCTCCAAGCAATTTGGCCGATTTCTGCATCGGCAAAAAAACGCATAATCAAGCGGTTTACGATGAGCTTTACGAAATTAGAAGCAGGCAGGGTTGCTTGACGGATCCGGATTATTATCCGGTTTACCGCGGCCGCTGGGAGACGGCGGAGCCGTTTGCAACCTTATCGGGAAGGTGACGGGCGATGAACGCCAAACGAATTTATTTGTCCAATCCGCATATCGGCCATCTGGAACAAGAGTATGTAGCCGAGGCGTTCGCAACCAACTGGATTGCGCCGCTCGGCCCCCATGTCGACGCCTTCGAGCGCGAGCTTGCCCAAGCGGTGGGAACGGCGGGCGCGGTTGCGCTGAGCTCGGGCACGGCAGCGATTCATCTCGCATTAAGGCTGGCGGGAGTGGGGCGCGGAGATACCGTTTTTTGCTCTACGCTAACGTTTGTGGCGAGCGCGAATCCGATTTTGTACGAAGGGGCGGTCCCCGTTTTTATCGATTCGGAGCCGGATTCGTGGAATATGTCGCCGGCCGCGCTGCAGCGCGCATTCATTGACGCCGAACTGCAGGGAAGGCTGCCGAAGGCTGTCGTCGTCGTCCATTTGTACGGCCAGAGCGCCGATATGGCTCCGATTCTCGAGCTTTGCGGCCTTTACGGCGTACCGGTGATCGAGGATGCGGCGGAGTCGTTGGGAGCGACCTACCGGCAGCGCTCAAGCGGCACGTTCGGCCGGTTCGGCGTTTATTCTTTTAACGGCAACAAAATGATTACGACATCAGGCGGAGGAGCCATCGTATCCGACGACCTGGAGGCGCTTGACAAAGCGCGCTTCTGGTCGACGCAATCGCGCGAGCCCGTACCTCATTACGAACATACGCAAATCGGCTTTAATTACCGGATGAGCAATGTAGCGGCCGCTATCGGCAGAGGGCAGCTGCGGGTGCTCGAAGAGCGGGTGGAGTCCCGTAGACGGGTGTACGACCGGTACTTCCGCGCCTTGTCGCGGTTGGATGGCATCGCCTTTATGCCGGAGGCTCCTTACGGCCGCTCCACCCGGTGGTTAACGGCGTTGACCGTCGATGCCGAGCGGACGGGATGGAACCGATCCCGTTTGCTGGAGGAACTGGCCGGGCGCAATATCGAGGCAAGGCCGGTGTGGAAGCCGATGCATCTGCAGCCGTTGTTTCAATCATGCTCCTATTATCCGCATGAGCAACATCGCAGCGTCTCCGATGAGTTGTTCGGCAGCGGCATCTGCCTTCCTTCCGGATCGGATTTGCAGGAGGAAGATCAGAACAGAGTCATCGATGCCATCATGACGCTTGTCTCGTCCGTCGCGGGGAAGCGGGTGCTTCAATGAGAAGGGATGCGATGGGGATGCAAGGGAGCTACGATGTGATCCGGTTAGGACCGGAATATGCATCCGGCATTTTCGAATTGATCCGGCTCGGTTCCGAGCCCGGCATTTACGAAATGACGATTTGTTCATGCGAAGGATACCGCAAATATATCATCCCGTTTCTTGAACGTCCCCCCTTCTCCCTCCATTCGACGTTTATGGGAATTGCGGACGGACGGGGCGTTCTTCTCGGCTTTGCGGAGTGGCGTTTAATCGTCCGCGCTTTGCATTTGAACAATTTGTTCGTGCACCCGGAAGCGAGAGGAAAAGGGATTGGGAAGTCGTTGCTCCGGTGGGGCATACGGTATGCCGAGGGGTACGGCGTACGGGAGATTACGCTCGATGGATTCGTCTCGAACGCAGGCGTGCTCGGCTGGTATGAGAGGGTCGGTTTCCGTCCCGTACATACGACCGCGTGGCTTGCCGGCGATTTGCCGGCGCTAACGCAATCGGGGAACGGCGGCGGACGAACGTTTCGCATCGGCAACTTGGACGATGCGCAGGACATTCATGCCGTGTATCAATTCTCGAATTTGGAGATTGAAACGTCGCTGGCGCGCTATGTCGTCGGCAGAATCGGCGGAGCTTATTATCGGGTGTCGACTCCGGCCGCTTTGCGGGACAAGGAACTGATCGCGGGATTGAAGGAATTCGATCCGGCGCGCAAGCTTGCGGCTCTCGTGCCGGAAGAAGCGCAAATGCCGGGCTGGCTCGCTAAAGTCGATACTAGCGTAAGAATGATGATGGAAGTGGGCGGAAAGACGTAATACGGTCACGATAATGGGGAGAGTCGAGCATGAGGCGATGGATGAAAATAGCGGCTTGCATCGGAGCCGGATTGCTGTTGCTGGCGGGAGGAACGATGCTGTACGCCTATATAAGCGTTAAGCAAACGGTGGACCGGATGTACGAGCCGCTGCCGAATCGCCCGCAATCGCCGCTTCGCGCGCAAGCAAGCGACAATCCCGTCCCGGTGCGCGGGCAGGGCGAAGCCGACGCCATGCCCGGCAACGCGGCGGAGATGGACGGCGAGGAATTGCAGCCGTTCTCCTTGCTGCTGCTCGGCGTGGACGAACGCGAGCAGGATGTCGGGCGCGCGGATACGATCGTATTCGCCACCGTGAATCCGGCGAAACGGTCCGTCCTTCTCGTAAGCATTCCGCGCGATACCCGGGTGGAAATTGCGGGTAAAGGCACGGTCGACAAAATCAACCACTCGTATGCATTCGGCGGAACGGCGATGTCCGTCGAAACGGTGGAACGGCTGCTCGACGCGCCCGTCGACTACTATGTCAAAACGAATATGGAAGGATTTGCGGAGATCGTCGATCAGTTGGGTGGCGTTGAGGTAGATAATGCGTTTTATTTCGACCACGACGGATATGTATTCGAAAAAGGAAAGAACGTGCTGGGCGGGGAAGCCGCGCTGGCTTACGCCCGGATGCGCAATGACGATCCCCGCGGAGATGTAGGCAGAACGCTGCGCCAGCAGCAGCTGCTGAAAGGATTGTTCGATTCGCTGCGTGATATTGCCAATATCGGAGATTTGCCGGGCATATTGGATATTCTCAAGAACGATGTAAAAACGAATTTGACATGGGACCGGATCAAAACGTTATTTATGAAATACAAGCCGCACCGGTACGAATTTCATCATGAGGTTGTGAACGGCAAAGGGAAAATGATCGATCGCATCTATTATTATATCGTCGATTCGCAAGAGAAAAGCAGAATTCACGATTTGATCGTCGACCAGCTTACATAACGAGTTCCGTAAGCGTCAAACTGAGCCCATCTTCAATACTGTGATCGAGACCGTGTTTGAATTGAAGTATCGGTTGGGGATAGGCCGTTGGATGATGTCCAATCGAATTGGGTGTTTTTAGTAGAAGTGCGCATTCCCGTTGGAAAATATCCAATATTTTCCGTATTTCCCCGTCTTTCTGCTCTGTTTGCGAAGATTTTATTGGAAGAAATCCAATGGAGAATCGCATGATGGGGCTAAAAGGATAATTCATTGGACAAAATCCAATAGAATCGTATAAAGCGGTCCGTTGGCCCCTTCATCCAAGCCCTCATCCGATCTACAAGGTGGGGGCTGCTTGATGCTTAACAAGCTCCCCTCCGCTATGCGCTAGCGGAGGGGAGCGATACTGTCCATTTGACTATGAGCCGATCAAGCCGAACGGTTTGAACACGGCCAGCGCGTCGACATACGCCCATACGACCGTACCGTCCGTTATCGCGCCGGAGATGCGGGACGGCGCCGAAGTTCCCGACGTGCCCGCACCGATGCAGCGGTATACTTTATTATTGGCGTTCACGGTCGTGCCGACCGTATAAGCTTTTCTGGGCGCCCAAGCGTTCTTGTTGGCAATACCCGCGGCGGTGCATACCCAGCCGACGTATCCGCCCGGCTCTGGATTGGTCCGGTACAGGCAATCGCCTTTCCGGAAAGCGCCGGCATCCGGAAGATCGCTGGCGCTGCTGACGAGGGAGCCGCCGATCTCGATCCGATCGAATCGGGACGGGAGCATATTCGAATCGACGGAACCGTACAACGTCTTGGCGTTGGTAGCATTGGCTCCGACCGTGCAAGTCGAGCCGTTGAAATAGATCGCGTTGCTCGCATGAAGCGGATCGACTATGACGGTATTGCCTGAGCAGCCGGCGTCCCGGCAACCGAGCAAATAGATGTCGCCCCGGTAGCCTACTGGGGTATACTGCTTCGAATTATGTTTGCAAATATTGCTTTCGACCGTAAGTCCGTCCGTATAGCGCGCGTAAATTCCGTATCCTCTGAATCCGGTTACGGTATTGTTTCGGATGGAAATATCGCTGTTTCTCGCATTCGCGTCGCCGCGAACGGTAATGCCGCCGATTCCCTCACTGCTGTTGGACAAATCGCCGTTGCCGTTAAGCGCGTTCCGCTCGATCGAACAGTCGAAGACGTTCGCCCCGATATAGATGCCTCCATTCGCTTCTTCGCCCGGATATGTCATTTCGATCATATTATCGACAATGCGAATTTCCGAGATCGAAAAGCCCAGGTCCGCTCTGCCTGTGACGAAGATGCCGCATAACGTATTCGTCTTCACCATATTGCCCGATACGAGAATGTCGCGGCCGCTTTTCGTAAACGGTTCGATTGCGATTCCTTTGCGGGCTTGCACGAAGTTCCCCGTAATGACGACTCGATCCGAGCCGGTCGCGCCGATTCCCCCTTCTTCGTAAATCGGTTCCAAACCGAAGTAGGATGCTCCGAGAAATATATTGTTTTCGATTACAATGTTTTGTCCTTCGATGCCGTCGCAGCCGCTGTCTCCCCATCGGCGGAACGTATTGCCTTTTACGATCAAGTTTTTGCAAAAATCGTAGCTGATCGCGTTTCCGCTATTGCTGTTCGCTCCGCCGCTTCCGCCGATATTGACCCCGCAATTTTGGAATATGCAATTCGTAACGACGATACCGTCGCAGTAGCGCATGTCTAACGCGCGAAATCCCGTATTATATAATTGCACGCCGTCAAAGACAACATTCCTGGAGCGGTCTAATCTTACGCCGACCTGGTAATGCGGGCTTTGCAGCGATTGGTTCGCTTCGTTGCCGTCCAATCCGATTCCGCCGACGATCAGTCCGGTTGCCCCGCCGTTAGAGTCTACCAATAGGCCGGTTCCCCCGAAATTTCCCGTTTTTTTCAGCGTTCCAACGCCTTGAATGATCGTTTTGCCTTGCGGCAAGATGATAGATTTGGATAAAAGATAAGTGCCGGGCGGGATGAAAACCGGAGTTCCCTTCGCGCTGTCGACCGCTTGCTGAATGGCCGCCGCGTCGTCCGCGACCCCGTCCCCTTTCGCACCGAAATCTTTAATATCCACTATATTCGCCATGTTTGATTCACCACACTTTCCGTATGCTTATGCAGCAGATTTGATATAACATATGAAACTCGCAAATAAAAAGTGATAGGGGAAAGAATCAACTTTGGTTGGCATATCATAGAATAGAGAAGAATAAGATGTGAGGAGCGGTAAAATTATCGTTGTTAAAGAGGTTGTTCAAAAAGTCCCCTTTTGATCACGAAGATGAACTGGGAGCGAACTCGACATCGAATCTTGCGTTCACCCTCGAAGAGCGTATGCTTACGAAGGATGTTTCCTCCGGAAACATTGCAGGTGCTCATGTAGGTTTTGCCTACACTCCGCTCCTCCTGAAAGTTTTGCATAGCAAAACTCGCTTCGGAAGCATGGCCCAAGGGTTCTCGCAACCTTCTCGGTGCTGAAAAGTCGACTTTTTGAACACGAACTTAAAGGAGGGCGCGGTTTGTGAGATGCGCTGTGCTCGGAGCCGGGGATGACGGATTGCGTTGCGCGATTCGCTTGGCGGCCCTCGGACACCGTGTCGTCGTCGCCGACCGCGATGCCGGGCGGATCGGCCGGCTGCGGGGAGACGCGCCGGACCGGACGGCGTTTGCGGCCGAACGGATGAAGGCGTGGAAACAATATGCCGACAATGATCTGCTCCTCTTTACCGTCAATGTTTCGTATGCCGTCCGGCATGCGGAAGCGGTCGTATACGCCTTGCCTCTATCAAACGACGCTTCGGGTTCGGGAGAGGGAACTGAGCTATCGTCCGCGGAGGGGCAGGCAGGGCGGATACTGGAAGAACTTGGCCCGAATCTCGGCAAGGCGCGGATCGTTGCGGTTCATACGGCAGTGCGGGCGGGAACTTGCGGCAGATTGGCGCAAAGCTTGCAGGAACGATACGGCCCATCGGTCCAGCTATGGATGATCCCTCCGCTATCCGATCCGCTGCATCCCTACGATCCTTCTTCCCGCTTGACGCGGCGGATTGTCATCGGCGTTCCGGAAGCGGTGCGGGCGGAGGAACAATTATCCGCTTTATTTCCGCTCGGGAGACGGCGTCTGCGGATAACCGACGTACGAACGGCGGAATTGCTGCAGATCGCATTCGACCGGTGGATCCAAGCGCGCGGCGAATGGGCGGAAGCGATGTCCGAGCAGTGCCGGAACGAGGGAGTGGCGCTGTCGGATTTGCTGGGGGAACTGCGGTTTGTCGCGGAGCGGTTCAGAACTTGAACTTGACAACGTTAGTTTGTTGAGGTAAATTGTAAAAATGATACATATTGTAGCAAATTGTTGAAGACGTTTCTAGAAGGGAACGATAATATGAAACAAACGGACAATATTTACTGTTTGGCATGCGGTCAAATTGTGCCGTCGTTACGGGCTGTTTCCGTATTTCGCACCGGCTATTTCCGCATTGAAACGCCGCTAGGCTGTTGCGAAGCCTGTTACGTCCGTCCGGTCTCGGATATGTTCTCTTCCGTCTCCGGGTCCGATTTGTCCGATTATTCGAAATAAGCCTAGGAGGAATCAGGTTGGCAGACAAGACGGTTGTGCAGTTCAGGGACGTTACGAAAAGAATCGGTTCCCGCACGATTATCGATAACATGACATTGGATATTCCCGCCGGACAAGTTTACGGTTTTCTGGGACCGAACGGGGCCGGCAAAACGACGACCATTCGCATGATGGTCGGGTTAAGCTCCATTTCCGCGGGCGATATTTGGATTGAGGGCAAAAGCATCTCGAAATCGTTCGAGCAGGCGGTCCGCCATATCGGAGCGATTGTGGAAAATCCGGAAATGTACAAATTTATGACAGGATATCAAAATTTGACGTATTTTGCGCGGATGATGCCGAATATTACGCGGGAGCGAATCGACGAAGTCGTCCGCTTAGTAGGGCTGGAACGTCGGATTGACGATAAGGTGAAGACGTATTCGCTTGGAATGCGGCAACGGTTAGGCGTGGCGCAAGCGATCATGCACCGTCCTTCCTTGCTCGTGCTGGACGAGCCCACGAACGGGCTTGATCCGGCCGGCATTCGCGAATTGCGCGATTACTTGCGCGCATTGGCCCGGGAGGAAGGGACCACCGTGTTCGTGTCGAGCCATATGCTATCGGAAATGGAGCTGATGTGCGATCGGGTCGCCATTATTCAGAACGGGCGTTTGATCGACGAACGCTCCGTTCACGATGCGGGCCGTTATTCCGGCATCGTTCAGGCGGAGTTTGAGGTGGATCGTCCCGATGCGGCGCTGGACGCATTATCAGGCAGCTGGACGGAAGCGTCCGTCTCGGCGGACGGGCAGAGGCTGATCGTCGAAGCGGACCGCGAACGAATTGCCGAAGCGAACGCGCAATTGGTGCAAGCCGGCATTAAAGTGTACGGCATTCGTACGCTGACGAAATCGCTCGAAGATCAATTTCTGGAAATGACGGGAAGTGAGCAGATTGTTTAGCTTTTGGAAATTAGTTCATAATGAAAACTTGAAAATATACCTTCGCTTGGGAACATGGGTCATGATCGGGATATTGGCGGGCTTGTCCTTGTTGATTCCGCTTTTGTCGTATACGGTCGACCGATCTGCGGCGATTACGCTTCAAGATATGGTGTTCAGCTTGCTGCCGATGCTGAACGTTTGCATTACCATTGTGACGATTGTGGTCGCCGCGGGCATCGTTTCCAGCGAATTTGCCTGGGGAACGATCAAGCTGCTGCTGATCCGCCCTTGGACCCGGGGCAAAATATTGCTCTCCAAATATATAGCGCTCGTTCTGTTCGCGTTGTTCATGAGCGTGCTTGTGTTTGCGCTCGTATTCGGCATATCGGCGCTTCTGTTCCCGAATATGCCCGGGCCCGGATTATGGTCGGATTTCCTCATGACGTCCGTTTATAAATTTATCGATTTGCTCGTGATTGCCACATTTACGTTCATGTTGTCCGCCGTTTTTCGCAGCAATGGGCTTTCGATCGGAATGGCGATGTTTGTATTCATGTTCGGCGATATGGTGCCGATGCTGCTCCATCCGGACAAGTACGGCTGGGCCAAATATTTGCTTTTCCACAACATGCATTTGTACAACTATATGCACGGCAGCACGCCATATCCGGGAATGAGCTTCGGCTTCTCCTCAGCGGTGCTGGCCGTCTATTTTGCGGCGTTTCTCGCTATCTCCTGGATCGTGTTCGCGAGAAGAGATATTGCATGACTTTCCGCGAGCGGAACGGTTTTATCCCGCTTGCTTTTTATTTTTGGCCGATTTTTCGTTCGTCGTCTCCGGTTCTTTATGAAGCGGCGCCGCAGCCGGGCCTTTTTCCATCTGGCTCGATCCGTTGAAGTCGGCGCCTTCGTGAATGATCAGCGACGGCCCGGAATAATTGCCGCAGAGCTGGCCGGTTGTTAGCAAAATGAGCTTCCCTTTGGTCGCAATGTCGCCGATCACTTTCCCGGCGATAATGACGTTCTGGGCGGAAATGTTCGAATGGGCGACTCCTTTCTCGCCGATAATGACATCGCCCGCGGCCACGATTTCCCCCTTGAATTGCCCTTCGATCCGCAGGTTGGCCTGGCCTTCCATCCGCCCTTCGAATTCGGCTCCTTGTCCGATCAGCGTGTCGGTAGGGCGCTGGGACTTTTTCGATTCTTTCAACATGAAAGGTTCCTCCTAACCCGTTGAGTATAGTATTTGAGTATTTGAGTATTTGAGTATTTCGGTATTTCGCAACAAAGCCGCTGTCGGTTGTTTATTTTTTCGAATTTTTCACATACGGGAGCGGATCGATCGGCTTGTCGCTTTGCACGATCTGGAAATGCAAGTGGGGCCCCGTGCTGCGGCCGGTATTGCCTAGCTGCGCGATTCGGTCTCCCTTGGACACGGTATCGTTCACTTCGACTTCGATTTTATGCAGATGCATATACCATGTTTTCAATCCGTTCGGGTGCTCGATGACGATGTATTTGCCGTGGGAGCCGTCTTTGTCCGCCGTAATGACTTTGCCGTCCGCGGCCGCAAACACCGGATCGCCGACTTTGCCGCCGATATCGATGCCGGCGTGAAAAGCCGCTCTGCCCGTCAAAGGATCTTTGCGGTAACCGAAGCTTGACGTCAGACGGGTGGAAACCGTCGGCCATTCGGTCGGCGTACCCGCGACGACCTGGGCTTTGTGCAGCGTCTGGGATACGTTATGCCGCATCGTGCCGAGCATTTCCTTGATTTGATTCAGATCGGAGCGCGTATCCTGCGCCAGCTGCAAAATTTGTTCCTGGCTTGCTTCAATCAAATCTCCGCCGACGTTGTCCACCGCGTCCCAGGATAATGCCGATATTTCGCTCGTCTTCGTCGGTTCCGTCACGCCGTATGTATCGATGAGCTGCTGCAATTGCTGCTCCAGTTCCGTAATGTTCTGCATTTCGTTTTTCATGTCCTGCGTTTGCGAGGAGAGGCGAATGATTTCGTTTTGCAACTTTTGGATCGCAAGTTCCTTGTTTTTCACCGTGATTTCCATCTGCATCGTGCGTTCGGCCATCATGCTTTCCAAACTGCGAATATGGGCGGAAGATTTCATCTCGAGACCGACGATAAAACCGGATATGGACAGCACGGCGGCGAGCGGAACCGCGACAACGAGCATCTTCGACATATCGAGTTGTTTGACCGATTGATCGGCCTCGCGGATGACGAGCAATGTCATCTTCTGTTTGACCCATCGCTTCTTCATGGCTACTCTCCTAAAAAAGGGTTTATACTTGCTATTTATTCGACTGTCCCGCAAAACATGCTAAAAAATTGTAACCATTTGGATAAGGAGGGTGGATGGAGGGGATGGCTGGCGGCCTTTTTGCTCGTATTTATTTTTTCAAATTGCGACGATTCTCTTGCTGGAAATCCGGCATTCTTCGAAATCCTTGGCTTGACTGTTCGAATCTCACTTTAAATGTTCGAGAATGACGCTTAGCCGCTGCGGCCGCGTTTGGGCGATCAAGTCCCCCGTCCGGCGCAGCCGTTCGCCGATATTGAGCAAATGGAAGTCGGTGGGATGAACGTCCCGGCGCACCTCGTCCCATGTTAACGGCGTGGATACGGACGCGATTTTGCGGGCGCGCGGGGTGTAAGGGGCGGACAACGTTTTGCCGGCGTAATGCTGCAAATAATCGAAATAGATTTTGGTGCCGCGGTCTTTTTTGAGCCGTTCGATCGTGAACAAATCGGGCCTTTTCTCGACGACGTACGTCCCGATAAATTTGCCGATTTTGCGCAGCTGGTCGAAGGTGAGGCCGCGTTCGATCGGCACGAAAATTTGCACGCCCGTCGCGCCCGACGTTTTGGGAACCGATTCGATGCCAAGCGAATGCAGCACGTCGCCAACGAGCGCCGCCGCTTCCATGATGCGGGGCTCTTCCTCCCGGCTCGGGTCGAGATCGATCAGCCATTCGGCGGGGAGCGGGTCGCCAATATAATGGAATGAAGGATGGAATTCCAGGCATGCCAAATTGCCGAGCCAGAGCAGCGTCGGCAAGGAGTCGAGATGGACGTAATTGATTTGTTCGTGTTTGGCGGTTTTGACGAAATCCGGTTTCGGTTCCGGACAGTTTTTTTGGTAAAAAAACGGTTTGTCGACACCGTCCGGATATCGGATGGTCGTTAAATACCGGTTGCGGCAATACGTCAGGAGAAAGGGAGCGAGTTCGGCCAGTTTTTGCAAGAAAATACCTTTCGTAATTCCTTGTTCCGGCCATAACATTTTATCGGGATTGGTGATCGTCAATTGTTCGCCGTCTATCGCGAGCGTTCCCTTCGCGCTTTTGCTCATGTGAGGCACTCCTTAAAAGTTTTGTGAGCGTATCTTCCGGGAGAAGCTTCGAACAAAACTCGCTTCGGAAGCGCACGCTAAGTTTTTTGTGAGCGGGCTCGTTGATCATTTCATGTGCAGTTTGACGATTTTCGGATGCCGCAAGAGCCCGTCCCCCGTAAACTCCAGCCCGGTTACCTCGCATTTCAATATATGATCCTCGTCGATCCACCTGATCTCTTCTTTCGCCAAATCCGCGGGCAAAGGGTGAAAAGCCGGGCGCCCGCGCGGATGCGATTCGGCGTAATCCTCCAGCCATTGGCGCGTTGCCGTAGTGAGTCCCAGCGAAACTTTGCCGATGTATCCCCCGTTCTCCGAACGCATGACAAGACTTGCCACCCGCCCTTCGTTTCGTTTGACGCCGACGATGTCGGGAACGAGCAGCAGCTTTGTTTTTTTCTTGAACCAATCCTGATGGTTCTTCCCTTCATGGTAAGTCGACGAAAGCCGCTTGCTGACGATTCCTTCCCATTGGCGGGACTCGATCCATGCCCACAATGCATGCCCGTCTTGAAATTGGTCGGTGACGAACAACTGCGGCTTCGCCTCGGGAAACAGGCTTGCGAGCCTCCGGTGCCGCTCGGAATAAGGCAAGCCGCGCAAATCCTCGTTCCGGATCATCAGAATATCGAACAGAACATAGGCGATCGGCGTCGCCGCAGCGGCGTTCAAAGACACGCCTCGCATACGCTCGCGCTGCAGCACCTTCTGGAAATTGGGCCGTCCCAATTCCGGATCGAAATAAACGACCTCTCCGTCCAGCCAATAATGTCCTTGCAAAGGAGCAAGCTGTTGCACCACTTCCGGATATACCGCCGTTTTATTCAGCCGTTTGCGCGAGTACAGTTCGACCCGGCCATGGTCGACATGCGCCAACATGCGGACTCCGTCCCATTTCAACTGATACACCCAATCGTCGCCTTCGGGAATGCGATCCGATGAAATCGGCGCCATCGGTTCCGGCGGGCAGTTCATAAGCTACACCGATTCCTTCGTTTTCTTGCCGCGCGTTCGTTTGGGCGCTGTCACGGCCGGCGCTTCGGCTTCCGCCGTTTCCGCGGCTTTCTTCGCTGCCGGCGTTTTGCGCGCGCGTTTACGCGGCGTCGCCTCGCCAGGGTCCGGCGCGATCGGCTTGACGGCTTCGATGCTCGCTTGCAAAGCCGCCATCAAATCGACCACATTCGCTTGCTGCTTCTGCTCCGGCGCGATCTTTACTTCCTCGCCCGCCACTTTCTGCTGAATTGCCGCGAGTACCCGTTCGCGGTAATCGTCCGTATATTTCTGCGGCTCGAACGGCGTCGATAATTGCTCAATCAGCAGCTTAGCCATGCCGAGTTCCTTATCGTTGACGTTGATTTGTTCGGGAAGGTTGGGGACTTTCTCGATCGACCGGATTTCATCCGGATAAAATATCGTCTCGATCGCCAGACAACGGTCGATCACCCGGATCGCCGCCAGACTGCTCTTGGAACGGATCGAAATTTTGGCGACGCCGATTTTGCCCGTTTGGCGCATCGCCTCAAGCAGCAAATTGTAGGCGTTCGCACCGGCGTGATCGGGCGATAAATAATATGTTTTCTGGAAATAAATCGGATCGATTTCCTTCAAGTCGACGAAATCCATAATCGTAATCGCTTTGTTGGCTTCGTCGTTCAATTGTTCGAGCTCTTCTTTTTCAAACAGGACAAACTTGCCCTTTTCGTATTCGTATCCTTTCGAAATGTCGTCCCATCCGACTTCCTGCTCGCAAACCGGACACGTTCGCACATACGACAACGGGCTGCCGCAAACTTTATGAATGTAGCGCATCGAAATATCTTTATCTTCCGTTGCCGCGAACATTTTGACAGGCACATGAACCAGCCCGAAGCTGATGGCTCCTTTCCAGACGGTATGCATACATTAGAATCTCCTTTGCGTAAGTGGTGGATGTATCAATTTGAACAACCGCTGTTAGTATATGTGTATCCGGGGCAAACTATTTAGCGGAGGTGCGATGGGATGGCAAGGCAGGACGAGGAAAAAGAACGGGATGAGATAAGCGAAGGCCGAAAATCGTATTTTATGGATATCGACCGTATGGTAAACGAAGGGCTCGGCGGCGGACAAGTGACGGGACAAAACGGATTTATCGGGGCCTCGACGACCGATACGATGGACGAGACGGACGAATCGGCGGATAAGTAACCGGCGACGATATAGTATGGCGAAACAATGTTTTATGCTCGAATATTGAGCTTATTGGAGGTGTAGCATGGACGTTAACCGCGCAAAGGAAATTTTGCATTCCAAAGATATGTTTCCCGTGCATCTTGACGGCAACTCGGTGTGGATCGAAAGCGTGGACGAAGCGAACCGGATGGCGACGGTGCAGGTCGGCACCAACCCCGGCAACACGCAAACCGTTTCCGTCGATCGTTTGCAGGAAGCACAATAAGCTGTTGCAACCGGCGTCTCGGCTATGAGCGCCGGTTTTTGCTGTTGTCGCTCGGATGAGAGGGCGGGGGTGGCGGTTGGCGAACCGGCGGAGGATGGTGACTTAGCGGGATAGTGGACGGTGGATGATGGACTGGCGGAATAGCGGACGGCGGGTGGTGACTTAGCGGGATAGTGGACGGTGGATGATAGGTTGGGACTAGCGGGCGACGGACGATGGTGGAAATTTCGTACACAAAATGTGATTTGTGCCCTGATCCTGCAAATGTATGTGAAAAATCATACAAAATGAGCGGCGTACGTATCGAAATGGCCGATTTTGTTCGAAATTTCGTACACAAACAGCGATTTGTGCCCTGATCCTGCAAATGTATGTGAAAAATCATACACAATTGCGTGCGAGTCCGCCAAAGTGCCGGAATGCGGTGCTTGAGCACAAACATCCGTATCTTGATCGGGCCCGGCCGACCCGCCGGCAAGGTCGAGGAGCGTATTCCCGCCGGCGGCTTGAAAGAACGATGCGCGAATCGTTGCTTGCGGCGCAGAAACGAGACCGATATAATAAGGTCAATATCACGTGGAAGGTGAACGGATGTCACAACTGGACGAGTTCGGGCTCATCAGGATGTTGACCGGCGGGCGTGCGAATGCGGAGCAAGCCCGCGAGCGCGGCGTTGTCGTCGGTATCGGGGACGATGCCGCGGTGGTGGAGGCGGCGCACGACACGGAATGGGTCGTTACGGCCGACATGATGGTGGAGGAAATCCACTTCAATTCGCGAACGATGAGCGCGGAAGATGTCGGCTATAAGGCGATCGCTTCCAATATAAGCGATCTGGCGGCGATGGGAGCCGTCCCATGCTACGCGCTCGTCTCGATCGCTGCGCCGCCCGCATACGATCCCGGTCGTTTAAGCAGCCTATACGACGGAATCTATCAATGCGCCGACGCTTACGGCGTTGAAATCATCGGAGGCGATACAACGGCGTCGCCGGCGCATATGATCGTAAGCGTTACGGCCATCGGACGAATCGAACGGGGCCGATCGCTGCTTCGCTCCGCCGCCCGGCCCGGCGACATCGTGTTCGTGGCCGGCGGCCGATTCGGCTGCTCCGCCGCAGGGCTGCATTGGCTGCAGCGATCAGGCGGCACGGAAGCCATACCTGCTTCCGAGGCGCCGCCGGCCGTGCGGCCTTTGGTGCTTGCTCATCGCCGTCCCGAACCGCAGGTGCGGGCAGGGCGTCTGTTGGCGGAATGCGGATTCGGACATGCCTTGAACGATATTAGCGACGGGCTGGCGAGCGATGCTGCCGAAATCGCCGAAGCGTCGAACGTCGGCATCATACTCGATGCCGCCCGCATTCCGCTCGATCCGGCTTTGAACGAATATGCCCGGACACAAGGGGCGGATCCGCTGGATTGGATATTGTTCGGCGGGGAGGATTATCAACTGGTGGGCACATTGCCGGCCGATCGGGCCGATGAGGCCAGGGAACGATTTGCCCGCGAAGGAATCGGCTTTGCCGTCATCGGCGAGGCAAGCGGCGATTTTTCCGGGATGATGCTGCAGGACAGAAACGGAAAGCGCCATGTGCTTGAAAAGCGCGGTTATAATCATTTTGCATAATAATGTTCACTGATGAAGAATGGGAGTTGAGCGATATTGACGCAAACCGCAACATTTGCATACGAATCGCATAGCGAAGAAGAAACGGAGCGTTTTGCGGCAGCGCTGGCGGGCTGGATCGAACCGGGCGCCGTTATTGCTCTTGACGGGGATCTCGGCGCCGGGAAAACGAGATTTTCACAAGCGCTCGCGAAGGCGATCGGGGTGAAAGATATCGTCAACAGTCCGACGTTTACGATTATTAAAGAATACGAAGGGAAGAAGTTCCCTTTATATCATATGGACGTCTACCGGATTTCGCTCGAGGAAGCGGACGAGCTTGGCTTGGATGAATACTTTTACGGGGAAGGCCTGACTTTGGTGGAATGGGCCAGCATCATCGCCGACCTGCTGCCCCCGCGGCATCTGCATATTTACATCGAAACGATCGGCGCTACCGAGCGGATTTTTCGCTGCGAGGCTTATGGAGAACCGTATGCTTCATGGTGCGACAACTTGAAACGGAATGGAGTATAAGTTATGGGCTTAAACGACGATAAGGCGAATAAGCGGTTATTGGCGCTTGACACTTCTACCGCCGCGCTGACCGTTGCCGTGACGGACGAAGCGGGAACGAGAGCGTTCGGCGAAATATCCTCGCATTCGGAACGAAATCATTCGATGCATCTGGTGCCGACGGTGAAGCGGTTGTTGGCCGAGCTCGACATGACGCCGGGCGATATTGGCGGGATTATAGTCGGACGGGGGCCGGGATCGTACACGGGCGTGCGCATTGGCATTACGGTGGCCAAAACGTTGGCATGGACCTGGAGCAAGCCGATTGTCGGCGTATCGAGCCTGGAGGCGTTGGCGATCGGCGGTTTGCGGCAGGGCAATGCAGAACAGGGTCATGCAGAACAGGGTCATGCAGAACAGGATGATGCAGAACATGCCGATGCGGACCAGAGCGCAAACGAAGCGGCAGAAGGCAATATGCTGCGAAACGTACCGATGTTAGCGCCGGAGGAGCCTTTCTCATCTTGGAGCGGAGAAGGCAACGGGGTAGATTGGGTGATCCCGCTGATGGACGCTCGGCGCGGACAGGTGTATACGGCGTTGTTCGCCGGCGCCGGAGCGGGATTGCATTGGCAGCGCTGCGCGCCGGACGGAATTCGCTTAATGCGGGACTGGGCGGATGCGGTGGCCGCGCGATTGGAAGCATGTATCGGGACCGACCGCTCGCTTAAGCTTGGCGGGAAATCCGATTCGAACGGAGCGGACGGGAACAATTCGCGGCAGGATGGCGCCGGTTTCGGGTTGCCGCCCTTTAGCGTGCCGGATGTGAAGCCGGCGCGGGTTTGGTTTGCGGGCGATATCGAACTCCATCGCACGGAAGCGGAACGGCTGCAGGAGCGGTTCGGCGAGCTAATCCGAATCATGCCCGCTCATATGCAAGCGCGTTGGATCGGCAGAATCGGGGCGGGACCGTACGCTGCAGGCGATTTTGCCGATGTCCACCGCTTGGAGCCGAATTATACGCAGCTTGCGGAAGCCGAGGCGAAGTTGCTGGCGAAGTCATGAGGAGGAGGCGGTACCATGGTCGGACATAGCGAATCGGGCGATCTTTGCTTTCGTATGATGCAATTGGAGGATATTCCGGCTATCGCTGCGCTGGAGCGGGAATCATTCGCCTTGCCGTGGACGGAGGAGGCATTCCGGAACGAATTGCTGCAAAATCATTTTGCGCGCTACATGGTGATGGAATGCGACGGCGTCATTATCGGATATGGAGGCATGTGGACGATCGTGGACGAAGCGCATATTACGAATATTGCCGTTCGGCCTGCGTACCGCGGCCGCAAGCTGGGAGAAAGGCTGCTGCGGGAAATGATGAAGACGGCGGCATTTCTCGGGATGCGGAGAATGACGCTCGAAGTCCGCGTTTCCAATACGATTGCGCAAAATCTATATGCCAAATTAGGCTTCGCCCCTTCGGGCGTTCGGAAACGCTATTATTCCGACAACAACGAAGATGCGTTAATTATGTGGGCGGATTTGCCGGGACAAAAAGTATAACGAAAGAGATGAACAACAGTTGAAATGGAATCATTGCAAGATAAGCATAGCGGGGTGGCGACGGTGACAGCAATGGCAGATACGAAGAAGTCATGCTACATTCTGGCGATCGAAACGAGCTGCGACGAGACGTCGGTCGCGATCGTCAAGGATGGGCGCGATATTGTCGCCAACATCGTTTCCAGCCAGATCGATACGCATCAAAAATTCGGCGGCGTCGTACCGGAGGTAGCGTCGCGGAAACATGTAGAAACGATTACGTTCATTATCGACGAAGCGGTGCGGAAGTCGGGGCTATCCCTTGCGGACTTGTCCGCGATCGCGGTCACGCAAGGGCCGGGGCTGGTCGGCTCGCTGCTCGTCGGCATCGTTGCGGCGAAAAGCTTGGCGCTGGCTCTGGATTTGCCGCTAATCGGCACGCATCATATCGCGGGACATATTTACGCGAACGCTTTAGTCCATGAGATGGAATATCCTTGCGTAGCGCTCGTCGCTTCCGGCGGACATACGGAATTGGTATATATCGAGCGCGAAGGCGTATTTCGCCTGATCGGGCGCACGCGCGACGACGCGGTAGGCGAAGCGTACGACAAAGTGGCCCGCGCGCTGCAGTTCCCGTATCCGGGCGGGCCGCATGTCGATCGGCTGGCGGGCGAAGCGGACGAAGCGATCGAATTGCCGCGCGCTTGGTTGGAACCGGAATCGTACGATTTCAGCTTCAGCGGGCTGAAATCGGCGGTGCTGAACGTGATCAACCAAGCAAAAATGCGCGGCGAGCCGCCGATGCGGGCGGCGCTGGCTCGCGGCTTTCAAGAGTCGGTCATCGACGTTCTCGTCGAGAAGTCGATTCGGGCGGTGAAAGCCTACGAGGCCAAGCAGTTGTTGCTATGCGGCGGCGTAGCCGCCAACAAAGGCTTGCGCGCGGCGCTCGCGGCCCGTTGCGAGGCGGAGCGGGTGCCGCTGTTTGTACCGCCGCACGAGCTATGCGGAGACAATGCGGCGATGATCGCCGCCGCCGCTTACCTCAAATGGCAGCGCGGCCAGTTTACGCCGTTGGACATGAAAGCCGAGCCCCTGTTTTCGCTAGAGGGCTGGTCGGTAGAATGATAACGGATGTAAGGATCGGGTACGAGTTTGCCTTATTCGCGGGTTTCCTCTTCGCGAATAAGGCATATTTGCTATCGCGCATTTTTTACCCGCTTGCAATTACTACGAAAACGTAGTAAAATGAACGCAAATCAAAAAACTTCACTTTCGTAGTAATGGAGGAACATCGTTTCGATGGAGCGGATACTCGAATTTTATGTGAAAACCGGCCTTCGCCCTTTGAGCTTGTTGCCTGAAACGGCTGAATGGGAGCAGAAGGTGAATCGTTCCGAACTGACCGCATTGATTTTGCTGCATTTATACGGCGAACAGACGATGTCCCAGTTGGCGGCCGACTTGGGCGCGCCGCTCAGCACGGTAACGAGCCTGACGAAACGGATGGCGCGCAAAGGGTTGATCGAGCGCGTTCAATCGGATAAGGATCAAAGAATGATTTTGGCGCGGATTACAGAGCAGGGCGAGCAGCTTGCGCAGCAAGCGCGTTCGTTCATGGAAAGTGTCATCGCCCGGGTCGAATCGGCGTTAACCAAAGAGGAACTGCAACAGTTCATGAGCATCGCCGTCAAAATAGGCAAAGCGCTGCAAGGCGACGGTCAGGGCAATCGAACGGCGGGGCGTTCGTCCGGCACCATACGCAACATTCGAATTGACGATTAACCTTGGTCGGACGACTCGCGCGCCTCGTTAGCCGGTTCGGCATCGAAATTTTTTTACTGAATTACTACGAAATCGTACTATTTTGCAGGAGGGATGCCTTTGATTTGAATGGGAGAGATGCGCCTTTGAATTGAATGGGCTGATGTTATCGTTTGCAGGTCATACGTTAGCTAAAAATAGATCCGATAGGAGGAGATGGAATGAGAATTATCGTGTATACGGGAAAGGGCGGAGTCGGCAAAACGAGCGTCGCCGCGGCGACGGCGGCAAGACTTGCGAAGGAAGGACGGCGTACGCTCATCATGAGTACGGATGCGGCCCATAGTTTATCGGATTCGGTCGGCGTGCAGCTCGGCGGCGATCCCGTGTCGATCGCTCCGCGGTTATGGGGCCAGGAGATCGATAGCCTGAAAGAAACGGAAAAGCACTGGGGAGAAGTGCGGCAATGGCTCACGAGCTTGATGAATTGGGCGGAGCTGAGCGATGTGACGAACGAGGAAATGCTCGTATTTCCGGGGCTGGAGGAATTGTTCAGTCTCATGCAATTGAAGCGTCATGCGATGAGCGGGGAATACGATTGCATTGTCGTCGACTGCGCTCCAACCGGCGAAACGCTGCGGCTGCTCAGTTATCCGAACGTGCTGCATTGGTGGATCGAGAAAATATTCCCGTATCAGCGCCGTCTCGCCAAAGTGGCGCGCCCTGTCGCCAAAATGGTGAGCGGATTGGAGCTTCCGAACGATAACGTCATGAACAAAATCGAAACATTCGTGCGCGAGTTGGAAGATATGCAGAAGCTTATGCTTGACCCGGATATGACTTCGATCCGTCTGGTCGTCAATGCGGAAAAGATGGTGATCGCGGAGGCGCGCAGAGCGTTCACTTATTTATGTTTATTCGGCTTCAATACGGATGCCGTCGTCATTAACCGCATTCTTCCGAAAGAGGCCGCCACCGGATACTGGACGGAATGGCATAGCATCCAGGAGAAATATGAGCGGGAGATCGAATCGTCCTTCCTGCCGCTGCCGATTCTGCGCATACCGATGATGCAGACGGAAGTCACCGGACTCACGATGCTCGAACGAATGGGCGAGGCCGCTTTCGCGGAGCGAATAGCGTCAGACGTCCTGCATCGAGGGAAAATACAAGATATTCGCAAAGAGGAAGACGGGTATGTACTTGACTTGAGCATTCCGTTCGTGAACAAAGACGATCTGCAATTAAGCCAAAAAGGAGACGAGTTAACCGTGCAAGCGGGGCCGTATAAAAGGAAGGTTCTGCTGCCGCGCGTATTAATGGGCCGCGATATCGAAGGCGCCCGCTTTACCGAGCGCAAACTATCGATTCGATTTGGAGGGAAATCCGATGAATAACCGCTCCGTTCGAGAATTGCTGGCAGGCAGATTAATGGACTGTTTCATAGAGGCGGCGGCCGAATGCAGGACGGAACTTCTTCCTGCGGAAGCGCGGAAACATTTTCGGGCGTCGCGCAAAGAAATGCTGCTCGGCGTACGCGCTATATTGGACGAGGCGATCGAGAAATGCGATACATCCGGCCAAGCGGGTCAGTCGGGGCCGGGACGGTCTTCCGTACGGGCAATTCCGATTACGGATGAATCCTGAACGGAGACAAATGGCTATTGTTTCCGGTCTTGGAACGATAGCGGATCATGCCACGTTGGATTTTTTCCAATGTTTTGCCTACCAGGTCCCTTATTGATCTCTCCCATTGGAAAAAGTACATTGGAATCTGCAAAAACAACGATAAAAAGCAAAAAACGAGCGAATCTATTGGATCGATTCCAATAGAACCCCGTTCCGTCCAACATATTTGCAAATTTTATTGGGTGTTTTCCAATGGGCAATCATTTGAATACGATGTGGACAAAGTTATCCACATATCCTGTGTCTTTTGTGTATAAGTACTAGAAAACGGCGAAAATTAAAGTGTGCGCAATTTTTGAAAAATGAGGACAGTATTTTCACGTTTATGCTGTGGATATTGTGGATAATGTGGATGAATTAGTGGATAATGTTGGGTTGTCTCCAAATTCACCTGAAAACCGGGCGAAAATGTGTGCGTTTCACCCTGGATTCATCAACAATATTCACTGTTTTTGTGGATAAATCTGTGGATATGCCCAAACGCAAAAAAGCCTCGACCCGGCTGCCGCATCATTCGCGGCAATATCGCCTCCGGATCGAGGTTCTTCTATCGTTATCCCATGAGTTCGCCCCATGCGTCGTATGCTTGTTCCAACTGCTGCTTTTTCTCGTGAATCTCCTCTTGTTTTTCCTGAACAAGCACATAATCGTTATAGACTTCGGGAAGCGTCAATTGCTCTTCCAGCTCAGCCACTTCCGCCTCCAGGCGGGCGATGTCCTGCTCAAGCTGCTCGAGCTTGCGTTGACGGCTTCGTTCCTCGCGCTTCAATTGTTTATCCGCTTCGTACGAGGCGGCGCCGGACTTCTCCGTCTGATTCGCTGCCGAAGCGCCGCTTGTTTTGCCGGAAGATTCCGCCGACTCCCGCGCGATTTCTTCCAATTCTTGTTTTTTGGCCACATAGTCGTCGTAATTCCCTAAATATTGCTCCGTGCCGTTAGGGGTTAGCTCAATCATGCGTTCCGCCATTTTGTTCAAGAAATAACGGTCATGCGAGATGAATAAGAGCGTTCCTTCATATTCCATTAACGCCGATTCCAACACTTCTTTGCTGAAAATATCCAAATGGTTCGTCGGCTCATCCAAAATTAATACGTTCGCATGCTGCAGCATCAATTTGGCCAACGACACGCGCGCCTTTTCGCCGCCGCTTAATGCGGCCACTTTCTTCAAAACGTCTTCGCCGCTGAAGAGAAAGTTGCCCAGCACGGTACGGATCCGCGCTTCGTCGATATGCGGGTATGCGCTCCACACTTCTTCCAGCACCGTATTGTTCGCGTTCAGGCCGGTCTGCTCTTGATCGTAGTATCCGAGCTTTACGTTCGTTCCCCAACGAATCGAACCGCCATCCGTCGTTTGCCGGCCGATCAACGCTTTCAGCAACGTCGATTTGCCGATTCCGTTCGGTCCGATCAGCGCAACCGTTTCTCCCCGGCGCAGCTCGAAGGAAACCCGTTCGAACAACCGCTTGCCGGAGAACGAGACGGACAGATCGGCGGCATGAAGAACTTCCTTACCCGATTGCCTGTCGATTTCAAACGAGAAATAGGCCTTTTTCAAGTCGCCCAGCGGTTTGTCCAGCTTCTCCATCCGCTCGAGCGCTTTGCGGCGGCTTTGCGCCCGTTTGGTCGTTGTCGCGCGGACGATATTGCGCTGGATGAAATCTTCCATTCTCGCGATTTCCTCTTGCTGTTTCTCGTAATGCTTCATTTGAATTTCATACTCGGCGGCTTTCAATTCGATATATCGACTGTAGTTGCCGGTATAGCGCTTCGATTGATGCCTTTCGATTTCGACGATGGCCGTAACGAGCCGGTCCAAAAAATAGCGGTCATGCGATACGACGAGAATCGCGCCCGGATAAGTGCGCAAATAATCTTCCAGCCAGGTGAGCGTGGCGATGTCCAAATAATTCGTCGGTTCGTCCAACATTAACAAGTCGGGGGCTTGCAGCAAAATGCGCGCGAGCGCAAGACGCGTTTTCTGCCCGCCGCTAAGCGTACGGATCGGGGTATCCGGCGGAAAATGACCGAATCCCATTCCGTGCAGCACGCTGCGGATACGGGTTTCCATTTCGTAGCCGCCTTGCTCGCGAAACCAATCCGAGCGGAGCGCATAACGGTTTAACGTGTCCTCGTACCGTTTGGCATCCTCCATAATCGCCGGATCGGCGATTTGTTGTTCCAGCAATCGCAATTCCCGTTCCGCTTCTATTAAATGAGAGAACACATGAAGCATTTCGTCCCATATCGTGCGTTCCGAGTTCAGCCCGCTATTTTGGGCCAGATAGCCGAGGCGCGTTTCCTTCGCTTTATAGATTTGCCCGCCGTCCGCGCTCATTTCACCGGCGATGATTTTCAATAACGTCGATTTTCCGGCTCCATTGACCCCTACGAGCCCGATTCGTTCCCGTTCGAGAATTTGCAAATGAATATTGGAAAGGACGCTGGTCGTCCCATAACTTTTGGATATGCCCGATGCTTGCAGCAACATTGCCGATGTAACCTCCTAAAAGTTTTGTAAAGCAATTCTTCTCAGTTATAACGCCGCAACAAAACTTGCTTCGAAAGCATGTGCTCTGTTTTGTGAAGTTTGCAGATGATAATAATTGTACATGAATTTGCGGGATTGTGCGACGATAGGGCAGGAAAAGCCCGAATATTGGCGAAAGTAACATAACAATGATAAACTGGGGATAGGCTTGATCGCTGAAACCGTGTAAGGATGTGGTCTACGACATGAGCCGGCAACAGCGCAAACGACAGATCCGTTTGCAAATCGGCAGCGAGCGCTCGTCCTTGCCGCCAACGGAGCATGCGCGTAAGTCGCAACTGATTTGCGCGAAAGCTATACAATCTTGTGTAAGGCCGATGCTGGAGCGGCGAAACGGGCTTACCGTCTTTACATATATACCGTTTCGCGGGGAATTGGATACGATGCCTCTCGTTCGCTATTGCTGGGAACATGGCATCGCCGTGTACGCCCCTCGTACCGACCGGGATAATCTATCGTTCGTTCTGTATCGAATCGAGTCCGAGAACGATTTGGAGGCGGGCGCATGGGGAATACGCGAGCCGAGAACAACGTTGCCCTGCTTGCCGGAAGAGGAATGGCCGGGGATCGATATTGTCGTCGTTCCGGGAATCGCTTTCGACCGCGGATGCGGCAGAGTCGGATACGGCGGAGGATATTACGACCGTTTTGCTTCGACGCTTCGGCGGCTGCAAGGGAACGCAGAACGAAACGATACATCAACGCCTCTGTTGCTTGCGCTCGCTTTCGATTTGCAGGTGATTGGCGAAGTGCCGATGGAGGAACATGATTTTTATATAGATAGGTTGATAACGGAGACAGGGATGTATGATCGAAATTTTCATAGGAGGGAGAGTCCGAAATGATCTGGAAAGTGGCTGTTCTAACTGCGAGCGACAAAGGTTCGAGAGGTGAGCGGGAGGATACCAGCGCTCAAGTCATCCGCGAATTGGTCGAGGAGGAGTTGGGCGGGGAAATTGTAGATTACCGGATCGTTCCCGACGAGCAAGACGAGATTATGGCGGCTCTAATTGAAATGGCCGATTATTATGAAGCGGATCTTCTGCTTACGACCGGGGGAACGGGCTTGGCCGAGCGCGACGTAACGCCGGAGGCTACGATGGGGGTCATCGACCGGCTTGTTCCGGGAATGGCGGAGGCGATGAGGCTTCATCAATTTCAAAAAAACAAAAGAGCCGCTATGACTTCGCGCGGCATATGCGGCATTCGCGGCAAAACGCTGATCGTCAATTTGCCCGGCAGTCCGAAAGGCGTGCATGAAAACTTGGCGGCGATTATGGATGACCTCCCCTATGCGCTGCGGATGATTACGGGACTCGAACGGGAGCAGAGCGTGTGAACATGTGAATTTCAAACTTCAAACAATTGTCAATGTATTTATCTATTTTATGGAATCAAGTTGTGCTATGATAAAGGTCACAGTGGACAAAAGCGTATATCGCTTCCAGGGAAGCGATGGCATGAAATGAAGGAACGAATAGGAGGAAAATGGAATGGGTGGTAGCGGTATCGGTGTAACCGGGTTCATTTTATTGATTGTAGTAGCTCTGCTGTTATTCGGACCGAATAAGCTGCCGGAGCTTGGCCGTGCATTCGGCCGTACGTTGCGGGAATTTAAAGCGGGCGCGCGCGACATCATCTCGGACGATGACGATTTGGACCGCAAAGACAGACGCAGAGAGGTGCGCACGATCGACGAAACGCCTCAATCGTCCTCTACGGAAGACAAACGGGCGAACGACAGACGCTTGCCCGATTAAATCGAACAGCATTTTATTTCATAGAACAATCCCTTCTTCACGGGAGGGATTCTTTTATGCTCGTCTCAGGGCAAAAGTTAACGGATTAGGTTGGTGGTCGCATGTCCAAAAAGCGCGAAGACGCAATGTCTTTGTTCGAACATCTGGGTGAATTGCGGCGGCGGATTATTTATATCTTAGTCGTGCTCGTTGTGATGATGGTTGGCGGCTTGCTTGTCGCCGATCCGATCTTCTCATACATTATTTCAACGAAGGAAGCGAGTCAAATTACGCTGCACGCGTTTTCACTGTGGGACGCGATCGGTTATTACATGAAAATCGCGTTCGTCGTAGCGCTGGTCGTCACGCTGCCATTCACCCTGTACCAGCTTTGGGCTTTTGTCAGCCCCGGCTTGCGGGAAGTGGAGCGGAAGGCAACGCTTCGTTATATTCCGTTCGTGTTCGTCATGTTTGTGATCGGACTGGCATTCGCTTATTTCGTGGTGTTTCCGCTCGCTTTTAATTTCACCACCAATATGACGAGGCATCTCGGACTGCAGGAAACGTACGGAATTTCGCAATATTTTTCGTTTCTGTTAAATATATTGATCCCGATCTCGCTATTGTTTGAATTGCCGATCGTGATTATGTTTTTGACGCGGATTCGCATTTTAAGTCCGAAGCGCTTGCGCAAAATGCGCCGTGTCGCTTATTTTGTCTTAATTTTCATCGGCGTGACGATCACGCCCCCGGATTTGATCTCCGACTCGCTCGTGGCGATTCCGCTCATTTTGCTGTACGAATTCAGCGTATTTCTATCCTCGGCGGTGTACCGCAAGCAGTTGGAGGAGGATAGGGCATGGGAAGAGGAATTCGATAAAGGCGCTTTGGAACGATAAACGCTTGTCTTGTAACACAGGATAGGCGTTTTGTGTCATAAGGCTTAGAGTTGGCATATTTTTCTTGCATATGGATACAATGAGGAAGGCGCGCGATTGTTCGAGGGCATCGTCGCTCCTGTAAAATGTTTATAAAAATAATTCAAAACCACTTGAAAAATGAATTCAAAATGAGTATCATAAAAATTGTTATTAGCACTAAACGACAACGAGTGCTAATACATATGAAACATATTGAATAACGATCCGATTTATTGGTCCGATCGATAAATGGGATCGTTCCATCAAACATAATTTAAAGGAGGCTATTTTTCATGATCAAACCTTTAGGTGAACGCGTATTGGTTGAACCAATCGAGAAAGAAGAAACAACGGCATTCGGTATCGTATTGCCGGATACGGCGAAAGAGAAGCCGCAAGAGGGGAAAATCATCGCCGTAGGCAGCGGCACGTTGAAAGACGGCGTTCGCATTCCGCTTGAGGTGAAAGAAGGAGACCGCGTTATTTTCTCCAAATACGCAGGCACGGAAATCAAGTACGAAGGCAAAGAATATTTGATTATGAAAGAAAGCGACATTCACGCGATTATCGGCTAATTGGCCGACGATCATCAATCAAACTATTAGGGAGGGCTTTATACAATGGCAAAAGAAATTATTTTTAGCGAAGACGCGCGCCGCGCAATGCTTCGTGGGGTAGATGCTTTAGCGAATGCTGTAAAGGTAACGCTCGGACCGAAAGGCCGCAACGTCGTGCTTGAGAAAAAATTCGGCAGCCCGTTGATTACGAACGACGGTGTGACGATTGCGAAAGAAATCGAATTGGAAGACGCATTTGAAAATATGGGTGCGCAATTGGTGAAAGAAGTAGCTACGAAAACGAACGACGTTGCCGGCGACGGTACGACGACAGCTACGGTTCTTGCGCAAGCGATGATCCGCGAAGGTTTGAAAAACGTAACGGCCGGCGCTAACCCGATGGTAGTCCGCAAAGGGATTGAAAAAGCGGTTCGTGCGGCTGTTGAAGAATTGAAAAAAATTGCAAAACCGATCGAAGGCAAACAATCGATCGCACAAGTGGCTTCCATCTCCGCCGCGGACGAAGAAGTAGGCGCTCTGATCGCGGAAGCGATGGAGAAAGTCGGCAAAGACGGCGTTATTACAGTGGAAGAATCCAAAGGCTTCAACACGGAGCTTGATGTGGTTGAAGGTATGCAATTCGACCGCGGATACGTTTCCCCTTACATGATCACAGATACGGATAAAATGGAAGCTGTTCTGGATAACCCGTACATCTTGATTACAGACAAGAAAATCTCCAACATTCAAGAGGTTCTTCCTGTACTCGAGAAAGTGGTGCAACAAGGCAAGCAATTGCTGATCATTGCCGAAGACGTGGAAGGCGAAGCGCAAGCGACATTGATCGTGAACAAACTTCGCGGAACGTTCACTTGCGTAGCGGTTAAAGCTCCGGGCTTCGGCGATCGCCGCGAAGCGATGCTGCAAGATATCGCCGCATTGACAGGCGGTCAAGTGATCACGGAAAAATTAGGTTTGGAATTGAAATCGACTTCGATCGAGCAATTGGGCAGCGCGCGTCAAATCCGCGTAACGAAAGAAAATACGATCATCGTTGACGGAAACGGCGCGAAAGAAGATATCCAAGCGCGCATCAACCAAATTCGTGCCGCTTTGGAAGAAACGACTTCCGAATTCGACAAAGAGAAACTGCAAGAGCGTTTGGCTAAATTGGCCGGCGGCGTAGCGGTAATCAAAGTCGGCGCAGCTACGGAAACGGAATTGAAAGAGCGCAAACTTCGCATCGAAGACGCTTTGAACGCGACTCGCGCCGGGGTTGAAGAAGGCATCGTTGCCGGCGGCGGTACGGCGCTTGTGAACGTATATTCCGCTGTGCAAGCCGTTCAAGCGAGCGGAGACGAGCAAACGGGCGTTAACATCGTGCTTCGCGCTCTGGAAGAGCCTGTTCGCACGATCGCATCGAACGCGGGCCAAGAAGGTTCCGTCATCGTTGAGCGTCTGAAAAAAGAAGCGGTAGGCATCGGCTACAACGCAGCTACCGGCGAATGGGTTAACATGATGGATGCAGGTATCCTGGATCCGGTGAAAGTAACGCGTTCCGCATTGCAAAACGCGGCATCCGTTGCGGCAATGTTCCTGACAACCGAAGCGGTTGTTGCGGACAAACCGGAAAAAGACAAACCGGCTATGCCAGATATGGGCGGCATGGGCGGAATGGGCGGCATGATGTAAGCCACCCACAAGCTTATCATATATCAGGCTCCCGAGAGGGAGCCTTTTTACACAAAAATCACATTTTCTGCGAAAAATATATACACCGGGAAACGCGCTAGAACGATTAACTTGGACGGGTATCATACACATTATCATGTCATAGTCGTCTATCGTTTATTGCTTCGCATAGCGTAGTCATGATATCATAATAATAAAGAAGGAGCCGGCGGCAACCGACTCCTTGTACAACAGCCGCTTCAAGAGCGGTCGGCTTTGGGTTAAACGATCAGGAAATAGACCGGTTTACCTTTGCAGAGGGCGGTCTATTTCTTTGTGTTATGGATAAGTGCGATGACGATGGTTATGACCAGCGTCAGCACTGCAATAAGCAAAGAACCGAAACCGATCATAAGCGTCAAGGCATCCTTAACCTCCACGGCATCACCTCCCTTCTGGGAGATTAGCCGACCGCCCTTGTAAGCCGTTCAGTTGTACAAGCCGATTATAGCATAGGAGTCTGCATATTTGCAGGCTCTTTTCTTTTTCTCTGAGAGGGGGGAGATTTTACGAATGAATGATGAGAAGGTATGAGAAGCTTTGGCGGAGTTGGAATAATGCGGAATATGGATGGTCGCTGTAGCTTCTTGGATTATCGGATTCATATTAAACAAAGGTCTTTCATCAATTCATTGAAATGTTGAGAGTTCTTTTTTCTAATTCCGAGTAAGGTGCATTTTCTACGCCGATAAATTACGGGCGAATCGTTACGCGTGTTCCAACGGGTATCATTTTCGCCAGTTCGAGGACATCTTGATTGTACATGCGAATGCAGCCATGCGAGACCTCTTTACCAATCGACGACGGGTTATTCGTGCCGTGAATCCCGTAATGCGGTTTGGATAATCCCATCCAATAAGCACCGAATGGCCCGCCTGGATTAGGACTTTTATTTACAATTGTAAATTCGCCAGACGGAGTTTGTGTAAGCATCTTGCCAATGCCCACAGGATAGCCTCTGACAACAATATCGTCGTTAAGCAAATATAACATTCGATCAGATAAATCAACAATGATTCTATACACCATGATCATCCCCTTGCGCTATTGTATGCCAGAGCGGTTATTGGTGACCATCGACATCTTCGGCCTGTTGAGAACGGGACCGGCTATTCCAGTTGTACATTTTGTTACCGGCCAAACGACATTAAACGATCGATTGAATAATTCAGACACGATTCACTATAATAAATATGTAAGCGAAAACGCATTCATTTTGATAGGGGGATTGCCATGAGACTTCAAAACAAGGTTGCGGTCATAACGGGGGCGGCTTCTGGCATGGGGAAAGCGATAGCGATTTTGTATGCCAAAGAAGGAGCGAAAGTCGTTGTATCGGATTTGAATGCAGACGCGGCCAATGCAACGGTCGAAGAAATTAAAGCAAACGGCGGGGAAGCGATCGGTATCGCAGCGAATGTAGCCAAAGAAGAAGATATTCAAAATCTTATCGACACAGCGGTTGGTACATACGGTACGTTAGACATCCTCGTGAATAATGCCGGCATTATGGATAATTTCGTTCCTGCAGCCGATGTAACGGATGAGTTATGGGACAGAGTGTTCGCCGTCAATGCGACCGGACCGATGCGGGCCATCAGAAAAGCGCTGCCGATTTTCCTGGAGAAAGGCAACGGGGTCATCGTCAATATCGCTTCCATTGGCGGCTTAAAAGGTTCGAGAGCGGGTGCCGCATATACGGCCGCGAAACACGCGCTTATCGGGCTGACGAAGAATGTCGGGTTTCAATATGCGACATCGGGAATTCGTTGCAATGCCATCGCTCCGGGCGGCGTGAACACAAATATCGGCACAACCATGAACAACCCGAATGCGTTCGGCATGGAAAAAGCAATGTCCGGGTCGGGCAATAACCCGAGATCCGGCGAACCGGAAGAGATTGCGAAAGTCGCCTTATTCCTCGCTTCCGACGACTCCGGATTTGTGAACGGCACCGTCGTTACCGCGGATGCAGGCTGGACCGCTTATTAAGAAGCAGGATAGCTCATCAATGCCGGTGTCGTGCTGCAATGCCTGCGGGAATGCAGTTTTTTCCATGCGAGGCGATTGATTTGACGAGAAAACCTGCCAAGGGAGTCCATTTCATAAAACCACAACGGCTGACGACCCGTCGGGCGGGACGAAACGTAAACACGCTAATCGCCTTGTAAATTACCTTGTTGCTGGTGTAACGAAACGAAAAATAGAACGGCGATCGAATTGCAATTCTTGTTTGACATTTAGTAAACTGGTCTAAAAGCTAGGGCAGGTGCAGCAGATGAAGATTGAAATTCGGACAGGACGCATAGAGGAACTTCAAGAAATCATGGAAATGATCGCCCGTTGCGTAGCGGCGATGCAGGCCGGGGGCAGCGATCAGTGGGATGAGCATTACCCTAACCGGGACGTGATCGGGGAGGACTTGCAGCGTGGGACGCTCTTCGTCGCGCAAGGCGATGGCCGGATACTTGGCATAATCGTGCTCGATGAGAATCAGGCCGAGCAGTACCGGACTATTGATTGGAAGCAGGCGGAGGGAGCGCCTTTGATGATGCATCGGATTGCCGTTGATCCTGAAGCGCAGGGCCAAGGGATTGCCCGCAAATTGATCGCCTTTTCCGAAGAATATGCGGTGCGCGAAGGATACAGCAGCATCCGGTTGGATACTTACGCCAAGAATACGGCAGCATTGAAGCTGTATCGCGGATTGGGCTACGATCAACGTGGCGAAGTGAATTTCCCGGGCAGAACGGCTAACTCTCCTGTATTTGAGAAGGTGCTGTCATAACGAGTTTAAAAGCGAAGGCTCCCGCAAGGGGGCCGATTTTCGTTGCCGGTTAACCAAAGATTCACATGACAAATGAACTTTTATACGTTATGATGAGCATGGAAAATCGAATAATCGAAACAGGTGCCGATTATGTTTGGCCAAACTAGGCATGAATCGGTTAAAAGGGAAGCGGGTGTAAATCCCGCGCGGTCCCGCCGCTGTGAAAGAAGAGTCCTTGCAAGATGCCACTGGGAAACCGGGAAGGTTGCAAGGGCGATGACGCTTGAGCCAGAAGACCTGCCTGTTTTGTTGCACCAATCAACTCTACGAGCGATAGGGGGTGTTTATTAGTGAATGCTATAGCTGCTATGGCCGTTATGGCTGTTATTTCTATTAAACCTCTTAACGATTCTAGTTAAGAGGTTTTATTATTGTACAAGAAAACCCCCAGTTCGACTGGGGGTTCAGGAAAGCTTATAGCTATGAGTAAAAATCCCTTGACCTTCATGATAAAATGGTAGCCGGTCTGCCAACCGCTACAAAGAGATCAAGGAGGAC